>JAGRHB010000068.1 GCA_020445245.1 Gammaproteobacteria bacterium | reverse complement strand
CGAAGTTCTCGAACAGGCGGCCGGCGTCGAGCAGGGCGATTTGCAGCGGCGGCACCAATGACATCAGGCGCGGCTCATCCTGGCTGGGCCACAGTACCAGGCTGCCGCTTTCGGCCAAACCCGCGAGGGTCCCGGTGACCGAGAAATCGATGTCACGAAACAGTACGTCCTTCCAGTCGTCGATCGCGTGGTCGTAGCGGGTCAGCGTGAATTCGTCCGCTGCGGCCGCCGCGAATTGCTCGGCGACCGCGCCGCGGCCAATCAGGCCGCGGAGCATGCCACGGGGCGGCAATTCCCTGTTGATCCAGGCGGTCCAGTCATCGCGTGCCACCCGATGCACCTCGCCGCGCACCGCGTGCATTCGTGTCATGAATTCGGCGATACAGCGTTCACGGTCCCAGCCCAATGGTTTCGTGTACACCGCCGGGGCGGGAACGGCATGGGGACGGTTGGCGCGCAGGCGCCCGAGGATGTTGTCGCGTGCACTACCCATGGCCAAATCCCTCGCGAATGGCCAACTCCCGCAGGCTGCGCGGCGCCGGTCTGGGGGCGCTGCGGTAGCGTGTCCAGCCGCCCAGTTTGCGCGGGGTGAGCCAGCGCAGGCGCGTCACAGCGAGGGTGAACAGCCGATACAGCCGCGGATGTGCATATAACTGCTGCCACAGCTTCCAGGCTGTCGCCTCACCGGGCTTGCGCAGGCTGCCCCGGCCGAGCAACGGGGTGGAGGTGCGCTGCTCGTTGACCGCCTCCGCGCGCAGGCGGTTGATCAGTTTGGGCAGTGGAATCTTGACCGGGCAGACCTCACCGCAGGCACCGCACATCGTACACGCCGAGGTCAGTGTGCCGACCTTGTCGATCCCGATGCGCTGCGGCTCCAGTGCGATACCGATCGGACCGGGATAGACGGTGCCGTAGGCATGGCCGCCGAGCTGGACGTAGACCGGGCAGTAATTGATGCAGGTGCCGCAGCGGATGCAGCGCAGGGTGTCGAGCAGCTCCTCGTCGACGCGGATACGCGAACGCCCGTTGTCCAGCAGCACCAGATGCACCGCCTCAGGGCCGTCGAGTTCACCGGGCTGGCGCGGACGGCTGATCATATTGAAATAGGTGGTGATGGGTTGGCCGGTCGCCGACTTGGTCAGGATCTCGAGCAGTGGCGGCACGTCAGAGAGCCTCTCCACCACTTTTTCGACGCCGGTGATCGCGATATGCAGCCGTGGCGCCGTGGTGCTCAGCCGGCCGTTTCCCTCGTTTTCCACCAGGCACAGGGTGCCGGTCTCGGCGACCGCAAAGTTGACACCGGAAATGCCGGCGTCCGCGGCGGCAAACTTCTCGCGCAGGATCAGGCGTGCACTCTGAGTCAGCTGGTCGATATCCTCGGTATACGGGATGTCCGGATAGAAACGGTGGAACAGCTCGGCCACCTCACGACGGTTCTTGTGGATCGCCGGGGCGACGATATGCGAGGGCGGCTCCTTTGCGAGCTGGATGATGAACTCTCCGAGATCGGACTCGATTACTTCGACACCCAGCTGCTCCAGGTAATGATTGAGTTCGGTCTCCTCCGAGACCATTGATTTGCCCTTGACCACCGATCGGGCGCCAGCGGCCCGGAGAATGTCGCCAATGATCGTGTTGGCCTGTTGCGGTGTCTCGGCCCAATGCACCTGGATGCCGTTTCCGGTCAGCCTTGCTTCGAGCTGTTCGAGCAGCTCGGGCTGCTTCACCAATGCATTGGCGCGCACCATACGCGCCTGCTCACGCAGTGCCTGCAACTGCCTGTCGTCGGAAAACTGGGTCTCACGCTTGGCCTGGATTCCGGTCAGCGCGGACCGGAAGTTACGTCGCAGCTGGTCGTCGTGCAGCGCGGCGTCGATGCGTCGACGAAATGCCTTGGTCTGGTTCACGATGCCTCCCCGGCGGTGCGCTCCCACAGGAATTCGGCGACATGGAGGGTTTGCGGGCCTCCTCCCTGCTTCTCGAAAGCGCCGCCGATGTTCATCAGGCAGCCACAGTCCTGGCTGATCACGCACTGCGCTGCAGTGGCGCGCAGGGCGTCGGTCTTGTCCTGCACCATGGCGCCGGACACGTCGGCCTGCTTGACCGCGAAGGTGCCACCGAAGCCGCAACACTCCGCCTTGCGCTGCTGGGTCATCACCTCGACCTTGTCGAGCTGGGAAACCAACGACTCGATGCGATCGGCGACCCCCATCTCGCGGCGTGCCGAACACGAGGTGTGGATGGCCACCTTCACCGGCTCACCGAGATCGCGCAGACTGATCTGCAGGACATCGACGAGGAACTCGGTCAGCTCATAGGTTCGGGCGGCAACCGCCAGCGCGGTCGGTTCGTCCGGCTGGCCCGCGAAAAGTTCGGGCCAGTGCTGCCGAATCATGCCGCCACATGAGCCCGAAGGCACCACCACCGGGATGTCACGCGGGAAACACCTGAGCTGGGCGCGTGCCACCTCGAGCGCCTCGTCACGGTACCCCGAGTTGAATGCCGGCTGGCCACAGCAGGTCTGATCCGCAGGGAAGATCACCTCGACGCCCTCACGCCGCAGCAGCTGCATTCCGGCCAGGCCGGCCGCCGGGTACAGCAGGTCGATCAGACACGTGGCAAAGAAATAGACCTGCTGGGGTGCCGGCATAGGGTTGAGCCCATCCTGTTCGGTGCTGCCCCGGAGGCCGGGGGTCGAGTCTTCCAATTGTAGCGGCAGCGGCGTGCGCGGCACGGTCGAATATTGTGCCGCCGTCGTAGCCCCGGGGATATCCGGTGAACTCGCCGCGTGGATGACGGTCCGACAGGTTTATGCCTATGCGCTGCGCTGGGGGTGGCCGTGGCGGGGTCGATCTGGTGTATACGAACAGATCGATGCCGCGGCCGCCGACAGCAGCGGTTGTGTCGCCGGTAATTGTGATCTGAGTCACGTTTTGTGGCATCGACTGGCCATCATGCGGGGCAGTTGCCCTGCAGTTTCCTGGTCGACGGTCGATTGTTGTTGTAGCCGGCCCGGTTTGTTTGGTGTGCGGTCGTTGTTGTGGACCGCCAGGATAGTCGCCCGGTGTTGCGTGAGGCGTGCAGGTAGTTCTTGCCACCTCCTTGATTGATTTAGGCTACTATAATGAATAAGTATTGGTTTCAATGCTTTATATTCATTTTTTGGTTGTAAGCTCTAAGGAGAGCGTGATGTCGTTTGAAAATGAAGGCCTTCCAGCAACCTGGGAAGAAATAAAGGCCGCCTCCCGCAAGCTCGATTGGGGGGTAGATGAAGAAAAGACAGAGAAACGCCTGGTTCGCGAATACCTGGCGCACACCGAGTGTGAAGACGCCCGCGTGAAAGATCACCTGGCGATACCCGGCTACAACTGATCCGCCAGGGTGTCGCGCACGGGCGGCAGCGCGTCGGCGTTGGCCGGGCCGTGTGACGCTGACAGGCGTTTCGTACGCCGCCGCAGCGGGCGACTTGTCGGAATCACTTTCGGAGTGTTGTGCGCGCCTTTTTGTGCGGACAACGGCGTGAGCTGACCAGTCAGTCGTAAAGCGTTTGGATGGAACAGGGCCGCAGCCGATCCAGGTGCTGCGGCCCTGTTGTTTGTGCGTTTTGACTAGGAGTCTGTGGTGTCTATCCCGGTCGCGTACCTGAGTGTGGTCCTGATCTGGTCCACCACACCACTTGCCATCAAATGGAGCGCAGAGGGTGCAGGCCTGCTGTTTGCCGTTACGGGCCGGATGGTGATCGGGCTCGCGGCCTGCCTGTTGCTGGTCGCACTCCTGCGTCGACGTATTGGATGGCAGCGCCCGGCGTTGCAGACCTATATTGCCGCAGCGTTTGGCATGTGGGCATCCATGTTGTGCGTCTACTGGGGTGCCCAGCACATCCCTTCGGGTCTGGTATCGGTGATTTTCGGGCTCACCCCGGTGTTCACTGGCTGGTTGGCGGCGGTCTGGTTGCGGGAGCGGGTCTTCACACCGTTCCGTGTGCTCGGGATGCTGCTGGGCATCGGTGGTCTGGCGGTGATATTCGGTCGGGCGCCGGTGCTCGGTCCGATGGCGTTGCCCGGTGTGGCGGCCGTGGTGGTCTCGGTGGCGCTGCATGCAGTCAGCGCTGTCTGGGTGAAGCGTGTGGATGCCGGGTTGCATCCCTTGGAGACCACCACGGGCGCGCTGATCATCGTTGTGCCGCTGTATCTGCTGACCTGGTGGCTGGGCGGCGGCGTCTGGCCATCACATGTCCCAACGCGTGCGCTCGGCGCCATCGTCTACCTCGGGCTGCTCGGTTCCGTGGCCGGTTTCGTCCTGTACTACTACGTGCTGCGCCACAGCCTCGCCAGCCGCGTTGCCCTGATCACCCTGGTCACACCGGTTCTGGCGTTGTTGATCGGACATGCATTGAATGCCGAGCAGGTCGGGTTGCGGGTCTGGATCGGCGCCGCAATGATCCTGGTGGGTCTGGCCAGTTACCAATGGGGCGATGCGTGGCGCGAGCGGCGCCCGGCTGCATACCCCGCCGGGCGCATCTGACCGGCCGGCACGTCCACTTGCCGATTCCCCGTCGCCGCGCGTCAGTGACGGCAGTTGCCGTGACAGCGTTCTGGCATCGTCAGGCCTTCGGGTCGCCAGAGTGCGCCATGAAAAACACGATGAAGAACAATGCCATGAGGATGATAAAGGCGATCACGCCAAAGGAAAGAATTCCAACCCAATCGGAAAAGAGTTCGTTGAACAGTTCCACGATGGCCTCCATGTTTTGCAGTGAAATTCCTCGTCATACTATGCCGCGGGGGATTCAGCTGCGCTGATCCCAATCAATACCCAGGAATTTTCGGTGGGTTGGCCGGCGTACTCAGCGCGGCGGCATTCCCGGTTGTCCACCCTGCTGCTGCATCCGCTGCTGCATCTCCTGGATGCGCGCCTTCATTTCATCGTTGAAGGCCTTGACCTCGGCCTGGTCGAGCATCCCGTTCTTGTCGCGATCCATGTGATCGAATTGCGCCTCGGTAGGCTGCAGGAACTCCGCCTTGCTTACCTGGCTGTCTTTGTTGGTATCGAATTGCTGGAAGAAGATTTCTTCCAGGTTTGGCATCTGCGGCTGTTGTGCCAGAACCGGGGCGCTGAGAGCGACAAGTGCGATGACGATTCTTTTCACGGACGGAAGTCTCCTTGTGAGTCGGCCCGGGAGGTACCGGGTATGCCCGATTATTCAATGTTTCCCTGGCGATTGGCGAGTCGCGCCAGCGTTTCGGTTCGTGCGGCTGCAATCGCGCGTTCGAACTGTGCCAGTTGATCGGGTGCGAGCGGAGGCCCGATGGTCGTTGCGGCGGTCATGCAAGAGGCCGCAAACTGGATCAGCGTGGTCTCAACCAGGGTGCCGGGAAGAGAGTCAGGCAGCGAGTGGATGAGTGCCTGGTCACTGTCGTCAAGTACGTCGACCTGTGCCGAGCGCGGCACCAGTCGCTGGGTATCGTCCGGGCCGCTCACCGCCATCAGCGGGGATATCTTGCGATAGGTGACGCCCTGGTATCGGAAACCTGTACCGGGGCGCAGCTGGTGAAATTTCATTTCGGACGCCCTGCGTGGTTGGGTATCGCGATTCTATCGCGGCAACGGCGCGGCGCCTGCGCTTAAAATGCGGGCCTTGCCCAACGGCTGCCCTGTTAAAAGGAGCGGTCGGCACGGCTTCATCCTGATGATGGGCATCCCTGGGCCGGCACCTTTCCATCCCCAATTCGGAAGAACCTATCCGTGAGACTCGACCGTTTCGTCAGCCAGGCCGCCGGGGTGTCGCGCCGTCAGGCACGTATCCTCATTCAACGCGGCCGGATCCTTGTCGATGGCGACACGGTCAAGGACATTGCGCGGCATGTGGCGCCGGGCGAGCAGGTGGCCTGTGCCGGTGAGTTGCTGGCGCTGCCACAGCCTGTGTACCTGATGCTGAACAAGCCCTGTGGACTGCTGAGCGCAACCACTGACAGCCATCAGGCCACGGTGATGACCCGCCTACCCGAAGCACTCGCAGCCCGCGTGCACCCGGTTGGCAGGTTGGACAAGGAGACCAGCGGGCTGTTGCTGTTGTCCGATGATGGCGCCTGGTCGCATCGTGTGACCTCGCCCAATCACCGGTGCAGCAAGACCTATCTGGCAGCGCTTGCCGAACCGCTGGCGGCGGATGCCGAACAGCGCCTTCGACAGGGCCTGATGTTGCGCAGCGAAAAGTCGGTGACGCGCCCTGCGGAATTGACGCGCCTGGACGACACTCATGTGCGACTGAGCATCACGGAGGGTCGCTATCACCAGGTTCGCCGCATGTTTGCGGCGCTCGGCAACCGGGTGCTCACGTTGCATCGTGAGCGAATCGGTGGACTGGTCCTGGATCCATCGCTGCAGCCGGGCGACTGGCGGCACCTGACGGCGGTGGAACGCGAGGCCGTGTTGGGGAGTGAGATCGTCGACTAGAATTCAGCATGACGCGAATGGATTGTTTGCGTTGCCACCGGTGCCGTCCGGCGGCACGACGACAGAGCGAAAATCATGCATCGTGTGAAGTCATCACCGGTCGAGAGGCGATTCATCCGGCACCCGTCGCGGATGCCGATCCGGTTCGATCTGCAGGGTGACCTGACTGGTCGCGACGAACGGCTGCGCAACGTCAGCGAGGGCGGCCTGTGTTTCGCTACCGGGATGACGCTCGATACCGGGCTCGCGATACGCCTGACGATACCTGTACTGGGGGAGCAGTTCGCAGTTGACGGCATTGTTGCCTGGTGTCGACCCGCAGGAGAGGGATACGAGGTGGGGGTGCGATTCGTCACGCAGCAGGATCGCTTCAGTGTCCGTATGGTCGAGCAGCTCTGTTACATCGAAGACTACCGTCGGCAGGTGGAGCGCGAGGAAGGGCGCCGTCTGACCAGCGAGCAGGCGGCGGAAGAATGGATCGAACGGTTTGCCGTCCACTTTCCGGGTTTGCACTGAGCCGGCAGGCAGGCCGCCTAGTGATATTTCTCGGTGCTGATATGCCCCGGTTCACGACGTCGGTGGCGGCGCAGCCCGCGTTCCTCGAGCACGCCCACCGCATCGCTGATCATCTCGGAATGCCCACAAAGCATCACGTGGCTGCGCGCCGGATCCAGCGTGAGCCCGACACGTCGCTCCAGGCGGCCGTCGGCCAGCGTCTCGGGGATGCGGCACGCGAAGGCATCTTCCGCCGGCTCACCCGTGACAAAGGGTACGAATTCGAAACGCTCGGGGTGTTCGCGTTGCAGGCGCTCGATCAGATCGCGGTATCCGAGGTTCTCGTGACGGCGCACGCCGTAGCCGAGCACAACCTTGTCAAAGCGCTGCCAGGGTTCGGGGGTCTGCAGCATGGACAGGAAGGGGCCCACTCCGGTGCCGGTCGCCAGCATCCACAGGTCCCGGGTGTGATTCGGCACCTCGGCGAGTGTCAGAAAGCCGTTGGCCGCGTCTGTCAGCCACAAGGAGTCGCCGGCTTCGAGTGCGGCGAGTCGGCTGCTCAGCGGTCCCTCGGGTACGATGTTGAAAAAGATCTCGAGCACGGGTTCGTGCGGCGGGTTGACCAGCGAATAGGGCCTGCCGATACGCTCACCGCCGAGGTCGACGCCAATACGGACGAACTGCCCGGCGACAAACTCGGGCCCCTCGGCGCGGATCGCCAGGGAAAAATGCGTGTCATTCCAGCGCGTCTTTCGCACCACCTTGCCACTGAGCCATTGCGCCATCAATCACCCCTGTTCCCGCAGCGCCGGTGCCGTTGACTGGTTAAACTAATGTGGCGGGCGGCGAAAGCAACCCGGACGGGAATCCGGTAATGCGGGATCTGCGATTGCCTGGGGCCCGTTCAGTTGCTGCGTGGCGGACTGAGATACTGGTGATCCGGCGGGTGCTCGAGGGGAACAGTTGAGCGAGACGACAAGGAGTGTGCTGATTCTGCTCGGGGCCGCTGTGCTGGCGGTTGCGGGGTTCTTTGGCGCGCGTTACTGGCAGGGCATGCAGGATCAGTTCACACGCATCGCCCCGCCGTCCGGGTGCGATCTGCGTGCCGGCCCCTGCGCGCAGCAGGTGGATGGCGGATCGGTGACGCTGGCCATCGCGCCCAGTCCGATTCCGTTGATGCAGCCGTTGCGTCTGTCCGTCGTGACTGATGGCCTCACTGTGGATGAGATCAGCGTCGAAGTCCGGGGTCTCAACATGGACATGGGACTCAACCGCACCCGGTTGACGCCGGTCGCGGGCAGCCACTGGGAAGGCGAAACCATCCTGCCGCTGTGCAGTCAAAGGCGAATGGAGTGGGAAGCCGCGGTGCTGCTGCG
>JAGRHB010000682.1 GCA_020445245.1 Gammaproteobacteria bacterium | reverse complement strand
CCGACGGTCGACTGTCCGGTGCGGCCCAGCGGGTCAGCGCCAGAGACGTTGAAATAGCGCAGGGCGGCGTAGCGGAAATCATGGGCTGCGGCGGCGTCGGCGAGCATCCGCTCGGTCATCAGCTTGGACGCGCCATAGGGCGATTGCGGCAGGGTCGGCGCGGTTTCGGCGATCGGCAGGTCGCTGTCCGGGGTGCCGTAGACCGCCGCGGTCGAGGAAAACACGAACTTGCCGACACCGTTGGCGACAGCGGCGCGGATCAGCGCCAGCGAATTGGCCGTGTTGTTCTGGTAGTAGCCGAGCGGATCGGCCATCGAGTCGGGCACCGAGATCGACCCGGCGAAATGGATGATGGCGTCGACGTCATGCGCGTTGATGATCGCGGCGACGACCGCGGTATCGGCGATGTCGGCGCGAATCAGCTTCGCCTCTGGCGCCACGGCCCAGTCAAAGCCTGTCGACAGGCGGTCGACGACGACGACATCCTCGCCCGCGTCGAG
>JAGRHB010000681.1 GCA_020445245.1 Gammaproteobacteria bacterium | reverse complement strand
TGGTTCAATGGCGTGGAGAGGACGACCCGGGGAGTCACGGTGTCCGGTTTCGAGGTGCGCTTCGACCCGGCCGACAAGCACGCGGAGCTGAACCGTTTCACCGGCAGTGCCGACCTCCACCGGCTCGATATCGAGGCCGACAGCGTGATCATCCGCGGCACACTGCATCTGCCGCAGACCGAGGTACGGATCTCTGCACGCCGCCTGGTGTTTGAAGATGTCGATCCCGGCAACCCGGCGCGCATCGATACCTCACCCCTGGCGTGGCCAACGGGCGCCGGCGACGGCAACGCCCGTAACACGCCATCACCCGGCGAGCATGGCCTGCGCGCCGGCGACATCCACCTGGTACTCGATCAGTTGATCGCCGATGGCGGCACGCGGCTGGTGATGAACGGCGGCCCGGGCCAGGACCCGGAGCGTGGGCGCGACGGCGACGACGGAGACAGCGTGTCGTCGCGGACACACAAGATCGACAACAGACGGTACACCAATGTCGTC
>JAGRHB010000680.1 GCA_020445245.1 Gammaproteobacteria bacterium | reverse complement strand
CCGCAAACAGACTGGTCACAAGAACCGTACGTTTGAGCATCGTTTTCATCGCTGTTCTCTCTTGCCCCTTGAGGGCGGCCCATCCGCCCTCCTTGGTTTCAAGTAAAGCGCCCCTGTGTATCCGCAACGTTGCGGACCGAACGGGTTTTGTAACGCCCTGTAACACAGGCTGAGAAAGACCGACGCCCCCACGCGCCACTTGATACGAATCCATGTGGCGCCTTGAAGGCGAGCGAGATGCTCGATGCGGGCCCTGGTATGGACGGGGGGTATTTTCCCAACTGGCGGAAGCGAATGCAGATGGCCGCCGGAAACTCCCTAGAGAGTGACAGAGGGGCTGGACACGAACGGTCGCCCCACCCGTAGCAGGAACAATTGCGTCCGCCTTATCAGATCGTCGAAAAGTTCGACGAATCGTGCAGCCGCAACGCTTTCCCGCGCCTAGCCGATCGGGCCACAAATGACACCTAAGTCTCGATTTATGCGCGACTTTTTATATTTCCC
>JAGRHB010000679.1 GCA_020445245.1 Gammaproteobacteria bacterium | reverse complement strand
CGATGGGCCAGATGTATGGCGGTGACGTGCTGGAGATGACCAAGGAACTTGGGCCGCAGATGCAGCAGATGCTCAAGCTCGACTGATCACCGGCGAGATGCAGGTGGTCCACCGGACGCCCTGGAGGCGGACAAATGGCGGATCTGAGCGGGATGGGCCTGCTGCGCAATGACCCGGAGATGGCCGCCCGCCTCATCGCCGAGGCGGAGCGGGGCGATATGGACGCGCAGTATGCCGCCGGACTCATCTACGCAGAGGGCCGCGGGGTGGAGCCGGATCTGGTCCAGGCCTATTTTTGGTTGAGCCGGGCGATTGATCAGGGTGACGCCGATGCAGAAAAACTGCGTCGCCATGTTGCCTCACGCATGAGTGACAGCGAATTTGAGCAGGCGAGGCGGTTGCTCGAGGCGTTTGGGCGGGTCGTGGTGTCCGGCCCGGATGCGGCGGGTGGACGGCGCCGCCATTGAACAGTCCCTGCGCCTGTCCGTCTGCAACTCAAATATTT
>JAGRHB010000067.1 GCA_020445245.1 Gammaproteobacteria bacterium | reverse complement strand
CGTGAGGCGCCCTGGAGCATGACCGTCCCGATGCTGCTGCTGTGTGTCGTGGTGTTCGTGACCGGCGTCGCACCCGGACTGGTTCTTCAGTACGTCGCCGCCGCGCAGCAGGCAATCGGCTTCGTGCCCGTCGACTTTATCCTCGGCGGAGTCGAGGCCGGGAGCGGCAGCCTCGACATGCTCTGGATCACCGCGATTCTGTTTGCCGGCTTCGGCGTCGGCGCAGTGCTGTTCTACCTGATGGGTGGACGCAGCAGGCGCGTGCACCAGCTCGACAACTACGCCGGTGGTCACTTCCTCACCGCCGACGTGCAGTATCAATACAGCGACAACTTCTATGCCGGACTGATGCACCGGATAAAGCCGTGGTATCGCGACACCTTTGCCTGGGCCGAATCGGCCCTGGTATCTGTGCTGGGAGTCGTCAGCAGCGCGGCACGCGGGTTTTTCGATCAGGCCAATCCGGCGTCCTGGGCGCTGGTCGGCACCACCGTTTTGATGACCTGGATGATGTGGCATGCATTGGCTTGAGTTGCTTGTTGAATTGACGCTGATGCCGCTGGTGGCCTTTGTCATCGGCCTGTTGATGGTGTTGATGATGCGCAGGATCGCGGCACGCCTGCAGCGCCGCATCGGCCCGCCGCTGCTGCAGCCCCTGTACGACATCGTGAAACTGTTCAGCAAGCGTACCCAGACATCGCACGGGTTGTTGCACGAGTTCGGCATCGTGATGGCCGTGGGTGGTTATGTGGCAGCAGAGACCCTGTTGCCGGTACCGGGTATGAACGGCATCGCCGAAAAAGGCGGCATGATCACGCTGCTCTACCTGACGATGATCCCCTCGCTCGGGCTTGCGCTGGGCGTCGGACAGTGCGCGAATCCCAATGGATCGATCGGTATCTCGCGTGCGCTGACCGCCATGTTGGCCTACGACATCCCGTTCGTGGTCGTGATCGCCGGCGTGGCGATGCATTTCGGCACCACCAACCTCGTGGACGTGGTCGCGCAGCAGCAGGCCGGCGGTATCGAGACCTGGGGGGTGACGCAGATGCCGCTGCTCGCGCTGGCCGGACTGTTCGCGCTGCAGGGCATGCTCGGCAAACAACCATTCGAGATCTATGTCGCACCGGCGGAGATCGCCACCGGGCCGATGGTCGAGATGGGTGGCAAGTTTCTCGGCGGCCTGTTCGTGATGCAGTGCTTCCAGCTCTACACCGCCAGCGTGCTGTACGTGACGCTGTTTCTCGGTGGCGGGGAGAACTGGATAACCTTCCTCGCCAAGGCTTTCGCCGTGCTGCTGATACCGATCTCGCTGGCGTTTCTTTTCCCGCGCTACCGCACAGAGGACATGCTGGCCATGTTGTGGAAATGGCCCATGTTGCTGGGGCTGCTCGGCCTGGTATTCGTGGGTTCCTGATGGGAGATCAGAGGCATGCCTGATTCGGATCAATTTCCGGTCAAGATTGAACAGCCCACGCAGGGCGGCAACATCTTCAGCCGTGTATTCGACGAGCTGACCGCCTTCTGCCGGTCGCGCTCACTGTTCATCCTCCACTACTGCACCGGCTGTGGTGCGATTGAACTGCCGCCGGCGATGACCTCGCGTTTCGACATGGAACGCCTGGGTATCTCGCCGATGGTTTCGCCGCGCCAGGCGGACATCCTGTTGATCACCGGTTACGTCTCGGTCAAGACACTCAAGCGCGTCATGCTTACCTACGAGCAGATGGGCTCGCCGAAGTATGTGATCGGCATCTGCTCCTGCACCGTCAATGGCGGTATGTACTGGCAGTCCTACGCGACGGCGAAGAAGCTCAACGACTACATGCCGGTCGACCTGTACATCGCCGGCTGCATGCCTCGTCCGGAGGCAGTCATCACCGGCCTGCGCCAATTGATGGACAACATCGCGGCCGGCAAGGCGAACGGCTGGCAGGATTATTACAAGCGCTACGACTATTACCTCGGCAATCAGCAACGCCTGTTCGGCGAGACCTGGCAGACACCAACCGACGTCATTGCCGAGGCCCGGCACTACGGCCTGCTCGGGCCGCAGACGCTAGGCGAAAACACCAGACTGCTGCAGCAGCACCAGAAGCCGCTCGAGGCGCTGGAGATGCGCCTCGGGCTCGGTGCTCCGGAAAAGGTGAAGCCATGAGCGATGCACAGCTGCCGGTCGAACGCCTCAGCATCATCCTCGGCGAGGTCAAGGATGTCGGGGTCACCCAGCGCGGGCCGCGCCGCACGCGCCTCGATGTTGCCGCCGATGCGCTGCCGGCACTGCTCGAGCTGCTCAAGGGGCGTGCCGGCTATGTCCACCTGTCCGCGATCAGCTGCGTCGACTGGCCAGCCGATGGCCAGTTCGAACTGGTCTACCACCTGTGGTCGTACGAATTGAACGCACTGGTTTCGGTACATACCCGGATCGCGCGCGACCCCGGTGTCTATGTATCGGTCTACGACATCTATCACCCCGCCGGATTCTTCGAACGCGACATCCACGAGATGTACGGTGTTTTTTTCGAGGGCGCCCCCGACATGGAGAAGTTCATCCTGACCGAATGGGACGGCCCGCCACCAATGCGCAAGGAATTCGACAGTGAGGCATGGGTCAACGAGCATTTCGACTGGCAGGACTACCGTCCGGACTGGCTGCTCGAACTCGAGGCCCAGGGCGGTGGCATCGTGATCCCGCCGGACGAACAACGCTTCAGTCGTCGCGGCATTACGGAGAGCGACGATGAGAGCTGAGAACTACGAGGCGCGCAATCATCCGCCAAGCCACGAGTTCGAGATCAACTTCGGACCGAACCACCCCGGCATCGAGGGCAACTATGCACTGAAGGTCCGCGTCCACGGTGACCAGGTGGTAGCTGCGCGCGCCGACGGCGGCTACCTGCACCGTGGTTTCGAAAAGCTGATGGAGCAGCGCCTGTGGATCCAGAATATCGCACTGGTACCGCGCATCTGCGTGCCCGACCCGGCGCCGATGGAAGTCGCATATTCGATGGCGGTCGAGCAGTTATGCGGCCTCGAGGTGCCTGAACGCGCGCAGTGGCTGCGGGTCCTGCAGCTCGAGTTGTCACGCCTCGCGGCGCACCTGTTCACCTTCGGCGGGCATGCGGCGACAACCGGGATGTACAGCCCGATGTTCTGGGGCGTCGCCGACCGTGACCTGTTGCTCGACCTGTTCGAGGAGCTGACCGGCGGACGCGTCTACAGCATCTACAACATTCCGGGCGGAGTACGCCGCGATATCCCCGAGGGCTTTCTCGATCGCGTCAGCGCCACGCTGGATTACCTCGACTCGCGCCTTCCCGACTACGACAATCTGCTGTTCACCAACCGGGTATTCGTCACCAGGGCGAAAGACACAGGCCCGATCACTCAGGCACAGGCACTGGAATGGGGTGTCACCGGCCCGAACCTGCGCGCAACCGGCCTGGCGTTCGACGTGCGCCGCGATGATCCCTACCTGGTGTACGACCAACTCGCGTTCGACATCCCGACGGAGCAGGCCGGCGATGCCTGGGCACGCACCCTGGTGCGCCGCGGCGAGCTACAGCAGAGCGTGCGCATCCTGCGCCAGGTTGTGGAAAAGCTGCCCGCAGTCGGCGGCCCGATTCGCGCGCCGATCCCCAACCCGTTGGCGTGGAGGGTCCCGGCCGGCGAGGCTTACGTGCGCATCGAATCATCGAAGGGTGAACTCGGCTGGTACGTGGTGTCCGACGGCGGCGAGAAACCCTATCGCGTACACGTGCGTGGACCGTCATCGATGCACGCGGTGCAGGTGCTCGAGCACCTGGTGACCGGTGCGCGCATCGAAGATGTTGCACAGATCATGTTTTCGCTGGACGCCTGTCCGCCGGAGGTCGACCGCTGATGGGCGATATCGAATACAAGAAAGCGGGCAGTATTCTCAACCCGCTCAAGAACCTGTCGTTCTTTGCCCGGCCGGCGGTCACCGAACCGCTGGAGCCGCGCCGTGCGGCGTTGCGCTACCGCGGCTTCCATCTCAACGACTGGGAGAGGTGCGTCGGCTGCTCGACCTGCCAGAAAGTTTGCGACAACGCCGCAATCACCATGGTCCGGGTGCCGTCGCTGCCCAACGACGAGTTGCACGGCGTGCGCAACCTGCGTCCGGCGATCGACTACGGCCGTTGCTGCTGGTGTGCACTGTGTGTTGACCTGTGCCCGACCGGCTCGATCAGCCTGTCGCGCGAGTACGTACACACCTGCACCGACGACGAACTCTCCAGTTACTTTGTGCTGCCAGACCCCAAAGGTATGCACAAGGAACACTTCGGCGAGGGCTGGAACAAGGCGTCGGAGAACGACCTCATCGACCCGGTACGTCAACCGATGGCAGAACTGGATGCCGGGCAGCGCATCGATCACTTCGGTGAGATCGTGCACGGCTACGACAGACAACAGGCGATCATCGAGGCCTCACGCTGTGTGCAGTGCGGCATGTGCCACGAGGCCTGCCCCACGCACATGGACGCGCCCGAATACATCCGCGCAATCTGGCAGGACGATCTCGAAGAGGCAGTGCGCCAGATCTACAACACCAACCCGTTTGCGCACACCTGCGGGCGCGTCTGTACACACCGCTGCGAAACGGCCTGCTCGATCGGCAAGCGCGGTGAACCGATCGCGATCCGCTGGCTCAAACGCTATGCGATGGATGCCTTCACCCCGGAGCAGGTGCGCGACATCGTCGGCACACCGCAAGTGGCGCCAAGTGGCCGCCGCATCGCCATCGTCGGTTCCGGGCCCGCCGGCCTGACCGCCGCCTACGATCTCGCACGGCAGGGGCACCAGGTCACGGTGTTCGAGGGCCTGGACAAGCCGGGCGGCATGCCGCGATGGGGCATCCCCGAGTACCGGCTTCCCTACGAGCGGCTGGATGCCGATATTGCCGTGATCGAGGCGATGGGTGTGCAGATCCGCTGCAATACCTGGGTTGGCCGCGACATCGGCATGTCGCAGCTGCAGGATGATTTCGATGCGGTACTGCTCGGCCTCGGCCTGCAACTCGGCCGCTCGACACGGATCCCCGGCGCCGACCATCCGGCAGTGCTCAAGGCTGTCGAGGTATTGCGTCGTGTCACCGATGGCAGCCCGTTCGGCGTGCCGCGCAGCGCCGTGGTGATCGGCGGCGGCAACGTGGCGATGGATGCGGCGCGCAGCCTCGCCCGCCTGCAGCGCAGGACCTTCGGCCAGGTCCAGGTCACCGTCAGTGCACTGGAGGATTTCGAGCACTTCCTGGCCGACCCGGAGGAGGTCAGAGAAGCGAACGAGGAAGGCATCCTCATCCTGCCCAGCCGGGGGCCGCAGGAATGCGTCATCGAGGACGGCCGCCTCGTCGGCCTGACCACGCTTGGAGTCATCTCGATCTTCGATGAACAACACCGTTTCGCCCCCAGGTACGATGAACGCGACCGGCAGCTGCACGAGGGCGAGATGATCATCGAGGCGATCGGCCAGATGACCGACACCGGCCTGCTCGGCGAGGAACTGACCGAAGCGCTCGAGTGGAACCGTGGGCGCCTGCAGGTCGATGCCGACGGTCGCACCTCGCAGCCCTGGCTGTGGGCCGCCGGCGACATGGTGCATGGTCCCGACGTGGTCCACGCGGTGGCTGATGGTCATCGCGCGGCACGCAGCATTCATCGCTACCTGACATCCGACGCGATACAGGAGAAGGCATCGTGAGTGAGCAACCCGAAGGCCATCTTCACGGCCGCGACCGGCTACGCAACAGCCAGACCATTCGCCAGGTCCTGGAGACCGCGACCTCGTTCGAGCGCACGGCGCGCGACTTCTACCGCGAACTCGCACCGAAGGTCAGCAAGCGCATCCGCTGGCTGGTCGAGGAACTGGCCGAAGAGGAGCAGCGCCATTTCGACCTGTTCGGCGAACTGATGCGTCGTGACGACATCGACGCGCAGATCCAGGCACGCATCGCCACCCCGGCCGCCGATCACAAGTTCTCCGACTGCATCCACCTGCCGGATCTCGGCGACAACCCGGACGACCAGGCGGTACTGCAGTACGCCCTGGGACGCGAACACGCAGCCATGGAGCAGTACCGCGAACTGGCCGAGACGACAGCACCGGGGCCTGTCCGCGAGTTGTTCGTCTTCCTCGCCGATGAGGAGACACAACACAAGGCGGAGCTGGAAAAGCTGTACTACGAGATCGTCCACAGCGGCGGCGTCTGACCCACCACGGCGACGGAGGTGGGGCATCCCACCGTCCGCCGCCAGATCACAGCGGCACCCGGCTTCGTCTCAATCCGAACCGGTGGCAGGCGCCGGCATCGTGCCGTGGCGCATTTGCACTGGCGATCTCGCCACTTTCGACCATAATAAAAAAACCTTACGAATTAATGTCCTTTCCCGGTATGCCGGCATCGGACAGTCCGTTTGGCGTCAACAAGAAAAAAGAGAGTGACTGGAGATGTCGACAATCGACGGCCTGATTGCCCCAACAGTTATGTTGCTGGTGTTGTTTGCGATGCTGCTCGTCGTATCCCGGCGCCATCGACGTATCCTGCCGAAACTCCCCGCCGATCGGCGGCGCCACGCCGGCAACACAACATTGCGCAGTCTGCAGGAGAGTGGACGTTATTGGGGTGTGCTCATCGACTCACACTGCCGGGCAACGTCGCGGCTGGTGGGCCGCGAATATTCGTTCGATTCGGCACCGCATCTGCCCTACCAGGGGTGCAGCGCCGCTGTCTGCAATTGCAGCTATATCGGCCTGGCCGACCGACGCAGCCTCGTCGACCGACGCACCGGCCAGGATCGGCGCGGCAGGGTTCGTGTCGAGTCGGAAGATCGGCGCACCGAAAGGCCGCGACGGGCAACCGAGCCCAACCCCTGGTCGGTATACGGCAACCTAAGCGCCGATACCTGACTGCTGTCGAAGGCGGTGCAGGGCGCCCTCCGCCACCCACGCTGCACGGGTGCTGAGGTACTTTACTGCGTCGGCCCTGTCTCCTGTACATTGTTGCCATGCACATCCTGGTGATCGAAGACAATCCGGACCTGGCGGGCAATCTCAGTGATTTCCTCGAGGCCCGCCGACACGCGGTGGATATCGCCAACAACGGCCTTGCCGGTCTGCGTTTCTGCCTCGAAAACAACTATGACGTCGTCGTGCTCGACCTGATGTTGCCGGGAATGGATGGCCTGGAGGTATGTTCGCGGATGCGCGCCGCCGGTCGTACCACACCGGTCCTGATGTTGACCGCCCGTGACACCCTGGCCAACAAGCTGGAAGGCTTCGGCAGTGGCGCTGACGACTACCTGGTCAAGCCGTTTGCGATGCCGGAACTCGAGGCCAGACTCCTTGCGCTGGCACGACGCGGACGCGGCGAATTGACCACCGCGCTGTTGATGGTCGCCGACCTGACGTTCGACCCAAAGACGCTCAGAGTCGAACGTGGTGGACAACGCATCGAGCTGGCGCCGATCCCGCTGCGCATCCTTTCCACGCTGATGCGCTACTCCCCCGGCGTGGTGCGCCGTGAGGATCTCGAACGCGAGATCTGGGCCGACAACCCCCCGGACAGTGATGCACTGCGTGCCCATATTCACGCACTGCGCAGCGCAATCGACCGTGGCGCCGAGGCCCCCCTGCTGCACACCGTGCGCGGAATCGGATACCAGCTGGCCGGCCCCGATGAGCGCTAGCCTGCGCAACCGCGTCGCCGTCACCCTGGCGGTGTTCGGCGCCACGGTCAGCCTGACTCTCGCCACTGCGATATACCTCGTGTCGCATGACCTGGAACGCCGGCTCGTCGACGAGACCCTGAATGCCGAACTCGATGACCTGATCGAGCGACGGCAACGCAACCCGCAGTCGGTCCCGGAACGTACCGCCACGATTCGCGCGTTCGTGGTCGACGCCGGCAACGCCAATGCAGGCGTCCCCGCACCAGTGGCCGAACTGGCAACCGGGCAACACCAGTTGTCACTCGATGACATACCGTATCGGGCCGCGGTACGCAGTATTGGCAACCAACGCTTCGTGGTGCTGTACGACGTCAGCGGACTGCAGCGTCGTGATCACGGATTCGCCCTGTTGCTGGCGGTCAGCGTCGTGCTCATCACCGCCATATCGGCGCTGTCGGGACGCTGGCTTGCCTCGCGCGTCATTGCGCCGGTCACCGAACTGGTGAGTCGGGTGGCCCAGCTGCGGCCCAACGATTCACCGCCGGGGCTGGCCAGCGAGTTCCCGTGGATCGAGGTGCAGCAACTGGCGGCCGATTTCGATGCCTACCTGCGCCGGCTTCAGGCCTTCAACGAGCGCGAGAACCTGTTTACCGGTGACATCAGCCACGAGCTGCGCACACCGCTTGC
>JAGRHB010000678.1 GCA_020445245.1 Gammaproteobacteria bacterium | reverse complement strand
CTCAGGGCGCTGCGCAGTGCCGACTGGTAAATGGCGGCCGCACGGGGGTGATAGCCGTGACCAAAGAGTTCAAAAAAGTCATCGTATTGAAGATTCCGAATGCCGGTCATCTTCAATTCCAACAACGCATTCTGCCTGGGGTTCATGTCGACGGCGTACACATGGGCTGGGCCGGTCAGCGCGTAATCGAGCGCATTGCAACCCGCCGAGGTGATGACCAACACCCGATCGCTGCTCGTCAATTCGAGCGCTTGACGATCTAGGCGAGGGTCTTCCCAGCAGGTGTTGTAGACGAGGTTATTTCCATGGACGAACTTGAAAACTCGTCCACTAATCCAATTACTCAGTGGCATCGGCGGGTCTTTGGTAGGGCACAATCGTTAGGTCGGGCGTGAAAACCAGCCATATTACCGCTTGCAGCACGATTCCGCGAGGGTGGATTTCGTACTCAATAAACCCTCTGCGACCGTTGGATCTGTGCTGTCAACATCGACACGATGCGTTTCA
>JAGRHB010000677.1 GCA_020445245.1 Gammaproteobacteria bacterium | reverse complement strand
CTTGCCGGGACGGTCGAAGAACTGCCCCGCTAGTCCCGAGCAAAAGAGCGCCATGCCGTCACCCATCTCGAGCGCCCGGTTGCGCCGGTGCTCCGGCAGTCCAGTATCGCGACCGATGTTGTTCAACGCTGCAACCACGTCCCGCGTCAGCACCTGCTCGCGGCCCTGCTCGGCTACGGACTTTGCGGCGAGCAGGATGGCGTTCCGGATCAGGAGTCGATCCGCCCTGGTCATGCGCGCGTCTTCGCGCTCGTCGCCACCGGTGATCATGATCCGTGCGGCAATCTCCATCTCGCCGAGGATGTCGCGGCCAGGACCCTCGCCTTCTTCTTCGTCGTCCTCGTTTTCTTCGAGCGCTTCCGTATCGGTCACGAGCTTCACGCGCCGGTCCTTGTCCAGCAGCCGTAACGCATCGGCGAACGGCGGCAGACTCACATCGGCACCAGGGTTGAGCGTCACCTGATTGACCTCGAGCCCGTGGCTGGCGAAGTGCTGCCCGAGCAGCGAGA
>JAGRHB010000676.1 GCA_020445245.1 Gammaproteobacteria bacterium | reverse complement strand
TTACGCGAGCCGCGGAAACCGGAACCACCCGAGGTGGCCCAGCACAGGGCGTTGCCCTGACGATCTGTGATAGTGACGATAGTGTTGTTGAAAGACGCATGGATATGCGCCACACCATCGGTAACAACCTTTTTGACCTTTTTACGGGTACGGGTCGGAGTCTTGGCCATATGCCTTTTCCTAAAAAACCTGAGCTAACGCTTATTTCTTGATCGGCTTGCGCGGACCCTTGCGGGTACGTGCGTTGGTACGGGTACGCTGGCCACGCAGCGGCAACCCACGGCGGTGACGGATACCACGGTTACAGCCGAGATCCATCAGACGCTTGATATTCATCGAGACTTCACGGCGCAGATCACCCTCGACGGAGAATTTGGCCACTTCGGCACGAAGCTTTTCGACCTCTTCTTCCGTCAACTGCATGATCTTGCGATCCGGCGCAACCTGGGCTGCGTCGCAGATTTCCTGGGCGCGGGTACGCCCGATCCCATAGATCGACGTCAAGGCGATCAC
>JAGRHB010000675.1 GCA_020445245.1 Gammaproteobacteria bacterium | reverse complement strand
TGAGCTTGGCGTTGTGATAGCTCGACGCCGCCTTGCCGCCGAAGATCTTGACGCGTGGCACCCAGTCGCGCTCGGGGTGGCTGCGCATCTGGTCGTACAGCGCGACCGTCTCGATCAGGTTGAGCAGCTGGCGCTTGTATTCGTGGATACGCTTGATCTGCACATCGAACATCGCATCCGGATCAAGCCTGACACCGGTCAGCTTCTTGAGTTGCTCGGACAGCGCCACCTTGTTGCTGCGCTTGACCTCTGCGATGCGCTCACCCAGCGCGGCGTCGCCCGCCAGCTTGTTCAATTCGGCCAGTTCCGCTGCATCGTCGAGGAACTTGTCGCCGATGGCGTCGCGGATGATTGCGGTCAGGCCGGGATTGCATTGTTGCAGCCAGCGGCGCGGCGTGACGCCGTTGGTCTTGTTGTTGATGCGGCCGGGATAAAGCGCGTTGAGGTCGGAAAAGACCGTCGACTTCATCAGTTCGGTGTGCAGCGCGGCCACGCCATTGATGCTGTGCGCGCCG
>JAGRHB010000674.1 GCA_020445245.1 Gammaproteobacteria bacterium | reverse complement strand
TGGCCGATCTCGATCAGCTTCTTGGATATTGTGAGCGTCATTTGGCCAGCGATGGCGCCGCGCTTTTCCCCAAGGGCGCCAGCTGGAAAAAAGAAATCGAGGCAGCGCAAAGATCGTGGCGCTTTGATATGCGGGTTGATAAAAGCAGGACAGAAGTGGAATCCGTCATATTGTCGATTACAGGAGTTGCCCGTGTCTGATCCGACCCGCCCGCGCGGCCCGCGAATTATCGCTGTCGCCAACCAGAAAGGCGGCGTCGGCAAGACCACGACAACGATCAACCTGGGCGCCGCCCTGGCCGAGGCCGGATTTCGCGTGCTGATCGTCGATCTCGATCCGCAGGGCAATGCGTCGACCGGCCTTGGGATCGAGGCGGAAAACCGCGAATTCACGACCTACGAACTGCTTCTGGAAGAAATCGAACTGGGCGAGGTGATCCAGACCACGCGGAATGACAAGCTCTTGATCATCCCGGCAACGGTCGATCTCAGCTCGGCCGATATCGAACTCTTTTCAA
>JAGRHB010000673.1 GCA_020445245.1 Gammaproteobacteria bacterium | reverse complement strand
GTGTGGAAGACTTGCAACCGACGATCGGCCATGGATCAAATACTCTCAGCGGATCAATAAGCAAGCTTTATATTATAGCCGGTTAATAAAGCCAAGTCTGCCAAGCGAATGCACTCATGCAACCACCCCCTTGCCACGATTCGCTGGACAGCAGTGCGCAGACTGAAATAGCCTGCAAAAAATGATGGTTTCGTGGCGGCGAAAACGCCATGAGCTGAAGGAGAGAAAATGGCAAAAGACCTTGTTCGATGGACGTCCGTCGTGTATTCCGCGCTGTTGTTGGGGACCGGCTCAAACGTCTTTGCAGCCGGCTACAAGCTTCCAGAGTCCTCAGTAAACGCAACCGCACTTTCGGCCGCCAATATCGCAAACGCGAACGGTCCGGACGCCTCCTACTACAACCCCGCTGGGATGGCACTGAATGGCGGCGGTGGCGCCATCAGCGGCGACTTGACCCTGGTACACCTGCCCAGCATCAAGTTCAGCGGCACACAGAATCCACCGCTCGCACCACCCAA
>JAGRHB010000672.1 GCA_020445245.1 Gammaproteobacteria bacterium | reverse complement strand
AATTGCCGACATGCTTCGTGCAACACCCACGACCCTAAAGGGACAATGAGACCTGTTTCCTCGGCAAGTGGAATGAATTGTTCGGGAGAGATCATGCCGTGCTGCGGATGCTCCCACCGTACGAGCGCTTCAAAGGCTTCGATGCGATTGCCTTGCAAACGCACGATCGGTTGGTAGTAGAGTCGCAGTTCGTTCCGTTCGAGTGCACGGCGGAGATCATGCTCCATTTCGAGTCGCCTCGTGACCTGCTCCTTCATGTCGGGGTCGAACACTTCGTATGCGTTTTTGCCCAGCGACTTGGCCTGGTACATCGCCGTGTCGGCCTCGCGCAAAACGTCTTCCGCGTTTGAAGTCGCATCTGAACAGACGGCGATCCCGATACTTGTCGAAGTAAATACTTCACGACCGTGGAAGGCAAACGGACGAGAGATCGCCTCGATGATACGAACGGCGATGGCCTCGACGGCGGCCGTATTGGGCAGTGATTCAATGAGAATCGCGAACTCGTCGCCGCCCAGG
>JAGRHB010000671.1 GCA_020445245.1 Gammaproteobacteria bacterium | reverse complement strand
CGAATACGCTGCCCGCGGCGGCATCGCGCAGCTGGCGCAATGCCGCGGCCGAGGTGGTTGCCCTGGCCGCGAGGCTGCCGTGGTAGAGCAGGCGACAGGACTCCACGGCTGTTGGCTCGATGGCGTCGTAGGCGCAGTCGGTAACGATTTCGTAGGACGGCTCACCGTTGCTGAAGCTGACGGTGACCCGGCCGGTGGGGCGCCGGGGGTCGACCTGGATGTAGTCGGTATTCATGCCCCAGGAGCGCATGGCACTGAGCACCTGCTCTCCCTCGGCGTCGCTGCCGATGCGGCTGATAAGCCGTGCTGACTGGCCGAAGGCCTGCAGGTGCCAGGCCACATTGAAGGGCGCGCCCCCCAGCACCCGGCTGCCGTCCGGAAAGTGATCGAACAGGACCTCGCCGAACAGGTAGATGTGGCCCTCTGGCCCCCGGCTCATCCGGCGCGCTCCACGCCGTGGTGCAAGGGCAGTCGGTCAGGCATCGGGCGCCCTGCAGAGGTTGAAAAAATCATAGTAAT
>JAGRHB010000670.1 GCA_020445245.1 Gammaproteobacteria bacterium | reverse complement strand
ATTCCAAGGCACGGCTCACCTACACCCAGGTGTGGGACTGGCTGTCCGACGCCAGCAAGCCGCCCAAGGACCAGGCCTGGCTGCTGCCCAACCTGGAGAACCTGTACAAGCTGTTCAAGGTGCTGCTCAAGGCCCGGAGCAAGCGGGGGGCCATCGACTTCGAGACCCTGGAAACCAAGATGCTGTTCGACGAGCAAGACAAGATCGAGCGCATCATCCCCTACGCCCGCAACGACGCCCACAAGGTCATCGAGGAATGCATGCTGGCGGCCAACGTGTGCGCCTCCGACTTCCTGCAGAAGAAGAAGCACCCGGCCCTGTACCGGGTCCACGAGGGCCCCACGCCGGACAAGCTCAAGGCCCTGCAGGAGTTCATGGCGGAATTCGGCTTCTTCCTCACAGGCGGGGAAGACCCCCACGCCAAGGACTATGCAGAGCTGCTGGCCAAGATCAAGGGACGGCCCGACGAGCAGTTGCTCCAGACCGTGTTGCTGCGTTCCCTGCGCCAGGCCCAATACAGCCCGGAGAACG
>JAGRHB010000669.1 GCA_020445245.1 Gammaproteobacteria bacterium | reverse complement strand
GGCTTCGGCCAGCGCTTCGACCGGGGACTCGCCGCCGGCGGATTTGACCACGCGGTCGACGAAGGCCTTGACCTCGGAGGCGGGCAGCGCGCCTTGGAAGCCGTCGACGGGTTGGCCCTGGTAGAAGGCATACACCGTCGGGATCGACTGGATGCGCAGCTGGCCGGCAATGCGCTGGGCATCATCGACGTTCAGCTTGACCATCTTCACTGCGCCCTTGGCGGCCTTGACCGCATCCTCGAGCATCGGGCCGAGGGTGCGGCAGGGCCCGCACCAGGGCGCCCAGAAATCGACGATCACCGGCACCTCGCGTGAGGCTTCGATGACATCAGCCATGAAATTGGCTTCACTTGTATCCTTGATCAGATCGGCGGCGGCGGGAGCGGCGCTCAGATTGAGTTCCATCGGAATTCCCTCGTGTACAGGAATGGGTTGCCCCTGATATGTGCGGCCCGGTCCTGGATGTCAAAGCCCTGGTTGCCGCGGGGGCCGAAATCCGTCGCGGATTTCGGACCGTTTTCTTTGCATGAA
>JAGRHB010000066.1 GCA_020445245.1 Gammaproteobacteria bacterium | reverse complement strand
ATGGACGGACTGCTGATTCTGAAAAAACAGTACGCCTCGCTTCCGGTGCTGATCATATCGGCCTATGACGACAGCTCGGTGGTGAACATGGCGATGCAATACGGCGCCAGCGGCTTCGTCCCGAAGAGCCTGGAGATGGACCGCATGGCCGAAGTCATCACCGCCGTGCTGGCCGGCGACATGTGGTTCCCCGAGGCGATCGACGGCGGCGCCCAGGACGGCGGAGGCGGAACACCTGAGTTCGAGGACCTGACCCCGGCCCAACTCAAGGTGCTGACACTGTTGCGTGAAGGCAAACCCAGCAAGGAGATGGCGGCGATCATGCGGGTCACCGAGGCCACCATCAAGGCTCATCTGACCGAGATCTTCCGCAAGCTCAGGGTCAGGAACCGCACCCAGGCGGTACTGGCCGCCAAGGAACTCGACCTTCCGGAAGTCAACGTGATTGACGGCCGCTGAACACACAGCCGGCGCAATCCCACCCACCTAACCGGCTGCGTCGTGCACCTGCTGCACCTGCATCGCTGCGTGCAGGATCGACCGCAGCTTGGCGGGCTCTACCGGCTTGGCGAGGAACTGAAAACCCGCATCCAATGCGGCCATTTCCACCATTGAATCCGGCTCGGCCGTCACCAGCACACCGAGAAACGGGCGCCGCGTGGCGGCCCGGTATTCACGCAACAACGTCAGGCCATTGACCTGGTCGTGCAGCTGGTAGTCCATCAGAATGATCTCGCAGGGCGGATCACTGTCAGCCCCCGCACGGAAT
The DNA here is from genome assembly GCA_020445245.1 of Gammaproteobacteria bacterium. The sequence continues at coordinate 7,755 of JAGRHB010000066.1, read as the reverse complement.
CCGGCCGCGTCATGCACGCAGTCGACCCGCGCACCCCAACGTTCCAACACAGCCCGCGTGGCGTCCAGGATGCTCCTGTCGTCGTCCACGCAGAGGATACGGACACCCTCCAGCCAGCGCGTCTTGAACGACGTCGCCACCGGCACCGGCGCGGTAATCTCAGGCACCATCAGGCGGGGCACGATTACGCTGAAGGTGCTGCCGATGCCGGGGCGCGAACGCACCTCGAGGCGGTGATTCAATAATGCAGCAAGGCGCTGACTGATCGCCAGGCCGAGACCCACACCCTCAGAGGACCGCTCCAGTTGCTGGAACTCCTCGAAGATGGTCTCAAGCTTGTCGTGCGGTATTCCGCGCCCGGAGTCGCGCACCTCTATCCGTATCGCGTCGGGCCCGGCGTGTCGGCAGATCACGAGAATCGCCCCCTCCTGCGTGTAACGGATGGCATTGGTAAGAAAATTCTGCAGGATGCGGCGCAACAGGTGCGGATCGCTCTCGGTACCGCAATGACTCTTGTGGATCCGCAGGATCAGTCCTTTCTGCTGCGCGAGGACCGTGAACTCGTTCTGCAATGCATCGAACAGGCGCTGGATCGGAAAGCGTGAGACCTCCGGCTGCATCACGCCGGAATCCAGCTTGGAGATATCCAGCAGGGCCTTCAGCAGCGATTCGGCCGTGTGCAATGCGCTCAACGCGTTTTTCGCCAGCCCCTCCTTCTTGCCCTCGCCGGCCACGTCCTCGAGCAGCGCTGCCATGTACAGCTTCGACGCACTCAGCGGCTGGGTCAGGTCATGGCTGGCCGCGGCGAGAAAACGCGACTTGCTGCGGGTCGCCTCCTCCAGCTGACGATTGAGCCGCGACAACATCTGTGTGCGCTCCGAAACCTTGGCCTCCAACGTTTCGTTGGTCGCCGCCAGTTCGCGCTCCGCCTCGATCAGTGCACTGATGTCAGTAAACGTGGTGATGAAACCACCGTCCGGCAGGCGCGCACCCTCGGTCTGGATCACCTTGCCGTTGCGCCAGTCACGCACATAGATATAGGGCTGACCATGCTTCAGGAAATCGAGGCGTTTGACGACGTTATCCTCGACCGTCTCGGAGAAATCCGGGCCGAAACCGCGGTCCACGTTGAACCTGATCACCTCTTCGATCGGCTTGCCCACGTGCAGAAAGTCAGGCGGATAGTCGAACAACTCGACGTAACGCCGGTTCCAGGCACGCAGGCGCAGATCACTGTCGACCACGCTGACTGCCTGGCCGATATTGTCGAGTGTGACCTGCAGTGTCTCCCGGTTGAACTGCAGCGCCTGACCCGTGGTATCGAGCAACTGATACAGTTTTTCGGCACCGGGGTCGCGTGAGTGCAGCGCCGTATGCACCAGGTGCTCCGCAGTGGCGGTGCCGATACTGCCGGCCAGCAGGTGCTGCGCCTTCTCCAGGATCTCCGTCGTGGCGGAAAGGCTGCCGTGGCGCGGCATGTCGTAGCCGAGCTCGAGGAAAAACTGCACCGCGCGCTGTTCACCGGCAAACCGACCGCATAACTCGAAGACGTCGATCATTCGCAGCTGGTGGGCGGGCCGCGGCGTGGTCGGCTCACTCTGATCGACATAGGCGCTGGCCTGTAGCCGATCGGTAAAGGACGCCTTCGCCCGCAGCGAGAAAAACACGTACGCGGCAATGTTTCCGGTGAGACTCCAGAACACGCCATGGGTCAGCGTATCATCGAACGCCATGCCCAACAGTGCCTGCGGGTCGAGCCAGGACAGACTCAGGACACCGTCGATCAGAACGGTATGCGGCAACCAGCTGACATTGGCAAACGATGGCAGCAGCAGCGTGTAGAACCACAACAGGAACCCGATCGAAAGCCCGGCGAGAACCCCATGACGATGCCCGCGCTTCCAGTACAGCCCACCTACCACGGCCGGCATGAACTGGATCGCCGCAGCGAAAGACAGCAGGCCGATGCTGTAAAGCGACTTGCCGCCACCGGCCAGCTGGTAATAGCCGTAGGCCAGCAGCATCAGGATGAAGATTGTAAGCCGCCGGATCAGCAGCAGGGTGGTGTGCATGCCGCGGCCATGCTCGCTGTTGCCACCGTAGCGCACCAGCAGTGGAAAGATCAGGTCGTTGGACACCATGGTGCTGAGCGCGAGCGTCGAGACTATCACCATCCCGGTCGCCGCCGAAAAGCCACCCAGGTAACTGAGGATCACCAGCAGGTTGCCACCTCTCTCCAGCGGCAGATAGAGCACGAACAGGTCGGCATTGCCACCACCCTCGGAGACCTGCAGGCCGGCCGTGGTGATCGGCAGCACCGCCAGGCTGAACAACAGCAGATACAGCGGGAATCCCCAGCGTGCGGTGGGCAGCTCGTTGCCGCGTGCCTCGACCGCCATCACGTGGAACTGTCTCGGCAGGCATACGATCGCACCCGCGGCCAGCAGCGTCTTGGTGAAGAACGAGGTGGACAGCTCGCGACCGGTAAAAGGCGCAGCCAGCAGAGTCAGCGGATCAGGCGCGTTCGGCGTCATCGCAAGCTCGAAGATTATCGCCACCGCAAGACTGGCAATACACAGGAACGCCAGCAGCTTGACGACGGATTCGAGGCTGATCGCATGCATCATGCCGCGGTGATGCACGGTCGCGTCGATGGTCCTGGTGCCGAACAGGATCGCGAACACAGCCAGCGCCAGAGTCAATCCGAACGCCGTGTCGAACGGCGTCACCTCGGCCGCAGAGGGCAGTTCCGCCGTCACCGTGTCGTAAGCGCTGGCTATCGCCTTGATCTGCAGCGAGATGTACGGCAGCGTGCCGATCAGTGCGATAACCGACACCAGCGCCGCCACGCCCGTGCTCTTCCCGTAGCGTGTGGCGATGAAATCGGCGATCGTCGTGGTCTTCTGCCGTTTGCTTACATCGATCAGTTTCTGAAGAAACCGGTGAAACACCAGGAAGACCAAGATAGGCCCGAGATAGATCGAGAAGAACTCGACTCCCGCCTGTGCCGCATTTCCGACGGCGCCGAAGAAGGTCCACGAGGTGCAATAGACAGTCAGGGAAAGCGTGTAGATCAGCGGCTGGTAGCGCGAGATCAGGCCGACGGGCTGTCGATCACCCCTGTAGGCGACGAAAAACAGCAGGGCAAGGTAGGCCACCGCGCAGGAAAGGATGATTTCATTGCTGATCAATCGTTTGCCCGGGCCCGCAGATCAAGAACCGGGGACATCCTCCCCACCCGCACACCCGGCTGTCAAGCACAGTACCCCGACCGCGCGCGTCAGAAGTCCTTGCCGAAGCAATCCAGGCGGCGGAAGAAATCCTCGCAATCGATATAGTGGCTGCCGTCACATGAGAATGTCATGCCGATCATGCCGTTGATACGGTTGATCGATGCGTTTCGCAGGTAGATTTGCTCATCCGTCAACCGAAGACGCCGGAACTCGTCGAGCACCGGCTGGATGCGATCGATGCCGATGCGTGGCTGGCGGCCTTCGTAAGACAGGTCCGGCAGGGATTCCAGGAAGCTCGCCGCAGTCGCCTCTTCACGCACATAGACGCGATAGCTGTAAGGGTTGTCGTAAAACCAGCAGGTCAGCTGCGACGATGAGAAATGCACCTTGACGTGAAACGCCCCCTTCCGCAGCAGCAGATCGTGCATGACATGCAGCACCTGGTCGATGTGTTCATCGAACAGGCTCTGCACGCGCTGCTGTTCAAACAGGAATGCCCTGACGGACGGATCACCTTTGACCTGTAACCAACGCTCCGGCATACACCCTCCTCTGACCCCGCACTTTGGCCCAGGATACGCGGTCGGCAGGAGGATGAATCCACGATACGGGTGGGGCTGTCCCGGTAACACAGCTGCACCCCGGATCAGCCGCCGCGGCGATGCATCTCCCGCATGTTGTCACTGAGACGCGCGCCGATCAGGGAGAGCAGTCGCAACCCCTCCTGGGTACCGGGTTCACGCGCAAGCCTCAACATACCGACAATGCCTCCATCTGCGGGGGGCGCCGTCGCCAGATCACGACTCGCCTGCGTAAACGCATTCGAGAGACCGATCAGAAAACGTTGGTTCTCAGGCCGGTCGAGTTCCTGCAGCAGGTGAACCAGTCCTTCGTTGCGGGTCAGGCGGTCGAGCAGGGTAATGCCCTCGCTGAATGCGGAGGCCAACCGGGTGACGATGTCGTCGGACATCGCATCGCGGGCAGCGGCGATCAGCGTCGACAGCTCGGCGAGCGGCGTAAGATCGGCAGCCTCGCCCGCGACAGGAGGAGGCGTCTGTGTCTCGGTAGTCATGTCGTGGCTCCTCAGAGTAGACCGCGTACGCTGGTCCAGTACATCTTGTTGTAGGACATCTTGAACCAGTGCATTGACTTGTTCGGTGACTTCAGATCGGGCGGGTTGGCGTAATTGAACATCGCATAGGTCGCGCTGTCATGGCCGGTCTCAATGAAGCAATAGACCTTGCCGTCGTATTCGCGCACCGGCGTACCGATCTTGATCACTGAAGCGATGTTCTCGGCCACCACCTCGGCCTCGAAATGCGCCGCCGAGCCGGTTTTGCTGACGGGCAGGTTGGTGGTGTCGCCCAGGACGTAGACATTGTCATGCCCTGTCATCTTGAGTTGATGGCGGTCGGTTGGAATCCAGCCACCCTGCCCGAGCCCATCGTTCTCGACCACCTCCATGCCGCGGTGTGGCGGAATCGAGATCAGCAGATCGTACTGCGTCTCCGTGCCTTCCTCGCTTCTCACCACCTTGTTTTCCACGTCCACTTCCTTGACGTTGAACAGCGTTTCGTACTCAACGCCCATGCGATCAAACTCGGGTTTGGCCCAGATCGCGACATTCTCGATCGTGTGGATACGGCCGATCGGATAGTGATACTTCATATGCACCTTGTCGCGGATGCCACGTGCCTTGAAATAATCGTGCAACGCGAACGTGACCTCGACCGGTGCAATCGGGCATTTGTGCGGAACACCGACGACGATGGCGACCGTACCACCCTGGAATTCACGCAGCCGCTTGAACATCTTCACTGCCCCGGCCTCCGAGTAGAAGGTCTCGGAGCCCTCATTCAGGCCAGGAATCTCCTGCGGGACGATGCGCGACCCCGTGGCGATCACCAGAATATCGTACTCGTGCGTCTTGCCACTGCGGGTCTTTACCCGGTTCTTGTCGAGCATGAACTTCTCGACCGGATCGACATGAAACTCGATGCTGGATTCGAGCAGGCTCGCCTGATCGCGGTACAACTCATCCGGCATCATCTGCCCGAAAGCGACGTACAACAGACCGGGCTGATACATATGTTTGTCAGACGCCGACAACATCGTGATCCTTGCCTTGCCGGCCCGGATCTCGCCGGACAGCCGTCGCGCGAGGTTGTTGCCCAGAATGGTCCCACCCGTGCCACCACCGACGATCAAGATTCTCATTGCATTCTCCTTTCCAAGTAACCCGGCATGTTCCGGGTGGCCGGCCTTCGGCGAGCAACCGCTAACGTGCTATTTCGCCTTGCGAACCTTGATGTGCCAAACCTCATCCACCTTTTCACTGCTGATCATTTCGTGCCCGACCTTGTTGATCCACTCCGGTACGTCAGAAGCCGTGCCCTTGTCGGTTGACAGCAGTTCGAGGGTGTCACCCACATTCGCCTGCTTCATATAGGTAATGAGCTCCATCAGCGGCCCGGGGCAGAACGTATCGCGTGCATCGATAACCTTTGTTTCACTCATTGACCCTTTACCTCTGATTTAGTTTTCGCTTGAATCGGCACGGCATCTAAAAGGACAGCAACTGCCCGCTCTCGGCGTCGCTCAGAAACAGCGTCAGCCCAGTCGGCGGCCCCAACTCCGGCTCCAGTGCGCTGCCCTCGATCTGCAGCAGATCGAGCGCCATCGAACACGGCAGCAACCTGGCGTCCCCGAGTTCGGCAGCGAGCTTGAACAACTGCCTGAACGGCGGCACGCCCTTGGTCTTTTCCATCAGTTCGCCGAAGCGACCCTCGGCAGGCGCCTCCGTGGCGTCGTCCTTGACGAAATAGGCGAGTGCGTTCATCGAAAAGAACACCGAGACCCGGGTGCCACCCGCGGCGGCGACCGAGGCCACCATTGCGGCCATCTGCAGCTTTTCCCGCGTTCCGGAAACGCAGATTATGAAAAGGTCCTGTGCCATCGTTTTCTCACTTCGTTAGTGGCCATATCGTTCTTGCGATTCAGCCGAATCATTTGTGTTGCGTTCCAGGTGCCTTTGACCGAAACAAGCTGCGGCACCACCAACTCGCCGCCGGGTGTCGGGCACGCCGCGGCAACCGATGCAGTCGTCACCAATTCTTCGACAAAGCGTGCTGCAATGCCTGGTTGCGTAACGTCAGATCCGCGACCAGCGACCGCAGGCGCCGGTTTTCCTCTTCGAGTTTCCTCAGGCGCCTGGCATCTGAAGGGAACTCCCCCATGTGGCGGGCGCGCCACTTGTAAAAGGTCGGCCGCGACATACCGTACTTTTCGCATAGATCCCGTATCGTCACACCGGCCTCGGCCTCTTTCAGCACCGCCATGATCTGCTCCTCGGTGAACCTAGGCTTGCCCATAGCGCAGTCCTCGCAAGATCAACATGCAGACCGGGACTTCCCGACAGACGTCAACGGTGATCCACATCGCTGTGTACATTTTTCTTTCGCCATTCACGTCGGATGGAGGCAACTCAAGCATCCCCCCGATGCCAACTGAATCGTCTGATGAGCCAGACGCAGGCACTATCGAGGACATAGCCGATAGCACCGATCACCAGCACCATTGCCATCAGGTAGTCGTACGACAGCGTCTCCCGTGCATCCTGGATGGAATAACCGAGCCCTGACGTGACACCGAGAAACTCTGCTGGTACCAGTACTATCCAGGCGACGCCGAGTGCGAGACGAATCCCCGTCAGGACATCGAATGTGATCGCCGGCACGATGATCTTCGCGACCAAGTGCCACGGCCTGGCGCCGAGATTGCGTGCCACCTTGAACCACGCCGGATCCACCTTGGCCAGGCCCGCTGCAGTGGAAAATGCCACAGGCCAGATCGATGCGATGGCGATCAGGAAGATGATTGCCTGGTTCCAGGTTGCAAACACGATGACCGCAATCGGCTCCCATGAAAGCGGGCTTATCATGCGCAACAGCTGAAACGGCGAGTTGCTGAGCTCGCGAAATCGCCTGCTGCTACCTATCAGGATGCCGAGCGGCACCCCGATCGCGATCGCGATAAGAAGCCCGGAACCCAGGCGATATCCGCTCGCCATCATCGCCTTGGGTATGGTTCCATCGGCCACCAGATCCGGTATCAGTTGTATCGCCGGGATCGGTCCGAAATCGGCGAAATGTGCCGTCGAATCATTGAGGGATACGAGGTAGACCCCCAGGCCCCACAGGATGAACAAGATCGCGAGACCGCCGAAGAAGTTCGTCAGCGACCTGCCCCAGGACTGCACGTTCGAATGGACGGCACCGTATACCCTGGCCGTGCAGGCCATCACGACAGAGGCGGCATTGCTGATCATCTTCCGGTCACCTCGGTACCACTACGGGCTCGGGCGGTGCAGCACCACAGTTCTGCGCATACATGGACCAAGCCGGCGGGGGCGGATGTCGTCATTTCTCGCTCCTGTCAGCCGTGGTCATGGCCGTGCTGTACCGGATGCACCGCCGGGTGCACCGGACGCAGCGCATTCGCGGTAACACCAGGCTTGGGCACC
>JAGRHB010000668.1 GCA_020445245.1 Gammaproteobacteria bacterium | reverse complement strand
CATCGCAGGAATTCTCGAAAATCCCGGAAAATCGCCCGCTCGGTCCCTGCTCTTAGAAATGGCGGGAGAGCTTCGTCATCGCGGTCCTGATGGTTGTGGGCTGTTCCTGCACCAGGCCTTCGGCATGGTGAACACGCGCCTTTCGATCGTCGATCTCGAGGGCGGCGACCAGCCCATCCCGAACGAAGACCGCCGGTATTGGGTTGTGCAGAATGGAGAGATCTACAACAGCCCAGAGCTGACCGAGGTGTTGAGGGAGAAGGGGCACAGCTTCCGCACCCACTGCGACACCGAGGTCATCGTTCACGCCTACGAAGAATGGGGCACCGACTGTCTATCGCAGTTCAACGGTCCGTTCGCGTTTGCGATTTGGGACACGCTCCGCGGCGAGCTCTTCGTGGCTCGGGATCGCCTCGGGATTCGTCCGTTGTTTATCGCCGAGTGCAAGGGGCGCCTGCTCTTTGCTTCGGAAGGAAAGGCGTTGCTTCGGCATCCCGACATGCCGAGGCAGATCGACCCCACGGGTCTTCATGAG
>JAGRHB010000667.1 GCA_020445245.1 Gammaproteobacteria bacterium | reverse complement strand
CGACGCCGTTGCCCTTCGACTTCGACATCCGCTCGCCCTTGCCGTCGAGGATCGTGGCGTGCAGGAAGACGTCGGTGAACGGCACGTCGCCGAGGTTGTAGAGGCCGGCGATCACCATGCGCGCGACCCACAGGGTGATGATGTCGCGGCCCGTCACCAGGCACGAGCCGGGGTAGTAGAACGACAGCGAGTCCGGTGCGCCGTTGCCGCCAGCGAGCGGCGTCTGGCCGTCGTTGATCTGAGCGGTCGCCGGGTCGGGCCAGCCGAGCGTGCTGTGCGGCCACAGCGCCGAGCTGAACCAGGTGTCGAGCACGTCTTCCTCGAGCACCAGGCCGGCACCCTCGAGCATCGACGCGACGTTCTGCTCCTTGGTGATCTCGCGGATGCACAGGAGCCCCTCGACCTGGTTGGTCCGCGGGTCGCCCTGCTTCACCAGCTCGATCGCCTCGGCGGGCGTCACCTGCGTGCCGTCGGCCAGCACGATCCACGCCGCCATCCCCTCCTGCGGGCTGGCGAGGATCCCCTCCACTGCGAGCAG
>JAGRHB010000666.1 GCA_020445245.1 Gammaproteobacteria bacterium | reverse complement strand
CCTTTAGCGGATCCCCTGCAGCGAGCCCTCCGATGAGCCGAATCACCCCGCGACTGGCTGCGCTGAAGGCGCAGCGGCGCACCGCCCTGATCCCCTACCTGACCGCAGGCGACCCCGACCTCGGTACCACGCTGGCGCTGATGCACACCGCAGTGGCGGCCGGTGCCGACATTCTGGAGATCGGCGTGCCCTTTTCCGATCCCTGTGCCGATGGTCCAGTCATTCAGGCTGCCTCCGAGCGCGCCCTGTGCCAGGGAGTGCGTCTGGTCGATGTGCTGGCGCTGGTCAGCCAGTTCCGCGCCAGCGATGATGAAACGCCGGTGGTGCTGATGGGCTACCTCAATCCAGTGGAGATTTTTGGCTACGGCCGCTTTGCCGACGCGGCGGCCAGTGCCGGCGTCGATGGCCTGATTCTGGTCGATCTGCCGCCGGAAGAGGCGGCCCAGTTCGAACCGTTGCTGGCACAGGCCGGCATCGATCTGATCTATCTGGTGGCGCCGACCACCACGCCGGAGCGGGCACGCATGATTGCCCGCCA
>JAGRHB010000665.1 GCA_020445245.1 Gammaproteobacteria bacterium | reverse complement strand
AGACCGAGACGGTCGCCCAACTGGCGGTTGTTGCCAAGTTCCTGATGCGCATCGAGTGGCAGGTGATAGGCGAGCAGGCTCATGCCGGCGCCGATCAGCGTTCGGATGCGTCGGCCCTTGATCCCGACCAGCGGTGCCGGTTCGTTGCGCCAGAAGTAGCCATGATGCACGAGTACGATGTCGGCGCCCGCCGTCACCGCGGCATCGAGCAGGGTCTGGCTCGCCGTCACGCCGCTGACGACCCGCCCGACCTCGGCCCTGCCCTCGACCTGCAGGCCGTTGGGACAGTAGTCGTCGAACGCGCCGATATCGAGCTCCGCGTTGCAGAACTCGACGATCTCGTTCAGGTGTGCCATGGCGACTGCTCCATGCTCGGTGTTTTCGGGCTCGGAAGGCCGATCCGCGCCGCGTGAAACAGGCAACGTGGGCGGAACCGCCGTCGTGGTAGTGTTGACCGGATGAAATGGTATCGCGCTTTCACTTTCCTGTTCACCTCGGTCGCCACCGGGCTGGCGGCCGCCTTCCTGGTCCTGCTGCTG
>JAGRHB010000664.1 GCA_020445245.1 Gammaproteobacteria bacterium | reverse complement strand
ACTGGAAGATAGACCTGACCAGCGGCGAGGCGCTGGGCCCGGACGAGGGGTGCACCAATGTGTTCCCGGTCAGGGTCGAGGAGGGGATGGTGTTGCTGCAGTTGACTACCAACGTGGCTGCCGCCTGAGGAGCTGCCATGCTGTTTGGTCGAAGCAAGAAAAATCCGATCCGTATCGCCGACAAGGGCGTGGTGGAGTGGAAGTATGCCGCCTGCGGCTACTGCTCCACCGGCTGCTCCATCGAAGTTGGCCTGAACGCCGCAGGCCGGCCGGTGGCCTCGCGCGGCGTGGCGGATGCCGACGTCAACCGGGGCAAACTCTGCCTGAAAGGGATCTTTGAGCACGAGCTGTTCGAATCCGCCGGACGCGGTCTGCAGCCCATGATGCGCGCGCATTGGCACGAACCCTGGCAGGCTGCCAGCTGGGACAGCGCGCTGGACAAGGTGCACGACGAGATTGTCCGCATCCAACAGCAGTATGGACGCGACTCGGTCGCGGTCATCTCCACCGGGCAGATGCTGACCGAAGAGTTCTATACC
>JAGRHB010000663.1 GCA_020445245.1 Gammaproteobacteria bacterium | reverse complement strand
TGTACATCGCCAACAAGTACAACATGAAGGAGGAGGAGGTGGAGCACAACCAGCGCATGGGCTCCTTCCTGCCCTTCGACGTCTACGGTCACCTCGCGCGCTCCGAGTGGGACACGCTGATTTTCTTCTATGGCGTCGTGATGTGCGTCGGGGCCCTGAGCCTGATGGGCTACCTCGACGTGATGAGTCGCCTGATGTATCTGCACCTCGGCGCGACCACCGCGAACACGGGTGTCGGCATCCTGAGTTCGGTGATCGACAACATCCCGGTGATGTTCGCCGTGCTGTCGATGCACCCCGATATGAGCATCGGGCAATGGCTCCTGGTGACGCTCACGGCAGGCATCGGCGGAAGCTTGCTGAGCGTCGGCTCCGCGGCGGGCGTCGCGCTGATGGGGCAGAGCCGCGGCGCCTATACCTTCTCGGCGCACCTCAAGTGGACTCCCGTGATCGCCATCGGCTACGCGGTGGCGATCGTGCTGCACCTGATGATCAACGCGTCGATGTTCTGACGCCTGGCGCTCGAGCAACGCGCGGCGTA
>JAGRHB010000662.1 GCA_020445245.1 Gammaproteobacteria bacterium | reverse complement strand
CTACCTGCTGCAGATCATCAACGACATCCTCGATCTCAGCACCATCGAGGCCGGCCGCATGGAGCTCAACTTCACGCGGGTGTCGATGTTCCAGCTGCTGCACCACGTGCAGGAGCTGATGCGGGTGCGCGCGCACGAGAAGGGCCTGTCCCTGATCGTGGACTACCCCGAGCATCTGCCCGCGGTGGTGCGCACCGATCCGGTGCGCTTGCGGCAGATCCTGATCAACCTGGTGAGCAACGCCATCAAGTTCACGCAGCGCGGTGGGGTGCGGATCCGTCCCATCTACCGGCACGACCCCAGCCTGCCCACGCTGGAGATCGAGATCCGCGACACCGGCGTCGGCATGAGCGAGGCCAAGCTGGCCGCGCTCTTCGAGCCCTTCACCCAGGTGGACGGCACCGCCCGCCGGCAGTACGGCGGCGCGGGGCTTGGCTTGTCCATCAGCCGTCGTCTGGCCGAGATGCTGGGCGGCACGATCTCGGTCGACAGCAAGGAAAACAAGGGCAGCACCTTCAGGGTCGTGGTGGCCACCGGCCTGA
>JAGRHB010000661.1 GCA_020445245.1 Gammaproteobacteria bacterium | reverse complement strand
TATCAAGTCAGCTCCAGTCGACAGCCAGTTCAATGGCATCGGCTGCCGAACAATCGACCTCGCAGGCGGGCAAAGTTGTCGATTCGATGAAGGAAGCCTCGGCAGGCGTCACTGCGGCAGCCGCGGCATCGGATGAATTCGCCATGTCGATCGGCGAGATCAGTCGCCAGGCAGCATCGTCTGCCGAACTGGCACGCAAGGCATCAGAATCGGCCGAGCGTGCAGACACCACCATCTCCGCACTATCCGATTCCGCGACGCAGGTCGGCGCGATCGTCGATCTGATCCAGTCGATCGCCAAGCGCACCAACCTGCTGGCCCTCAATGCCTCGATCGAGGCAGCACGTGGAGGGGAGGCCGGGCGCGGCTTTGCGGTTGTCGCCTCCGAGGTGAAAGAGCTTGCGGCGCAAACCAGCCGCGCGACCGAAGAAGTTGCCGGCCAGATCCGCACGATGCAGGATTCGACAGGCAATAGTGTGAAAGCACTGCGCCTGATCGGGGAACAGATTGAGCAACTGGAAGCGACGGCAATTTCGATCGCCTC
>JAGRHB010000660.1 GCA_020445245.1 Gammaproteobacteria bacterium | reverse complement strand
CGCGGCCGGGCTGGACGCCAGCCAGATCGACCTGATCGTCGTCGCCACCTCGACGCCCGATATGGTCTTTCCGTCGACCGCCTGCCTGCTGCAGCACAAGCTCGGGGCCGAGGGCGGTGCGGCATTCGACGTACAGGCGGTGTGCAGCGGCTTCGTCTATGCACTGAGCGTCGCCGACGCGATGATCCAGACCGGCGCGGCGAACAAGGCCCTGGTCGTGGGTGCCGAGGTGTTCTCGCGCATCCTGGATTTCAACGATCGCACCACCTGCGTGCTGTTCGGCGACGGCGCGGGCGCCGTGGTGCTCGAGGCGTCCGAGACGCCCGGCATCCTGGCCAGCGACCTGCATGCCGATGGCAAGCATGCCGGCATCCTGTGCGTGCCAGGCCATGTGTCCGGCGGCAAGGTGCTCGGTGATCCGCTGTTGAAGATGGACGGGCAGGCGGTCTTCAAGCTGGCCGTCGGCGTGCTGGAGACATCGGCGCGGGCTGTGCTGGCCAAGGCCGACAAGACCGCTGCCCAGATCGACTGGCTGATCCCGCACCA
>JAGRHB010000659.1 GCA_020445245.1 Gammaproteobacteria bacterium | reverse complement strand
AGGCGCATCGCACGGATGCTGTGTGGTGACCGGGACCTGGCCGATGACCTGTTGCAGGACACCTGGATGCGGGCCTGGCGCGCGGCTGGCTCCCTGCACGAGATCGCGGCGGGCAAGGCATGGCTGGTCGCCATTCTCAAGCGTGAGCACGCGCGGCTTTTCGAGCGCAAACGGCTGCAACGGGTTGAGCTTGACGACCGCAATCCCGAACTCGCCCACGACCCGGCGCCGCACCATGCGATCCTGCTCGGCCAACTGCTTTCAGGTCTGGCAGACGACGACCGCGAGCCGCTGTTGCTGCAGGTGGTCGAAGGATTTTCCACGGCGCAGATTGCGCAACGCTACGGGGTCAGCCGAAACGCCATCACGATTCGCCTGCATCGCCTCAAGAAAAAGCTGAGGACGATGTAGGCACTCACTAACAATGGTCGATACCCAGCCAAAGGCGGCGCCCGACCGGGCGCTGCCTCGATGCATCAGGTTTCCCGGGGTTTCGGGGGTGGCAGACAATCACCGAAATCGACCTGGGTCTGCAGGATCCTGGCC
>JAGRHB010000065.1 GCA_020445245.1 Gammaproteobacteria bacterium | reverse complement strand
CGAGCAGACCAATAGCTGGTGGATTGACTCGGTGCTCAACGGCATTGTCAAACGCGGGCAAGCGTGCGTCTCGTACTCGCATAACGTCTATCCAGGCGGAGCGGGTATCGACACCCGGCCGGCGGAAACATCGTTCTACGCGGACCACCTCCGTCGCTGGTGCGAATTGCTCGCCCCGCACGTCGAATCCGGCGATGTCGTTTGTCCGACGATGACGGAGTATTTCGGGCTGGTCGGGATTGATCCGCTGCGCGATCCGCTGCCGGAAGTCTAATCCCCCTCGCGCGCCCGTAACTCAAAGGCGGAAGAGCAACCAATCACAGAAAAATTCGGCCTAACGGCCACCCACGGCGCGCAGGAGTGCGCCATGACACTAGGAGCATCAAGTCACTTCATGGATCAACCGGGAATAGGCACAAGTGAAGCCCGCCCGACTCCCTCTCCCAACGTTGGGCGTTGATCTTCTGTCCGACGAAGCCGCGCAGAGCGCGTGGCGCAACTGGAAGCGCAGAAAAACATGAGTGCTGACACGACACCACTTGGTCCATTCGCAGGCATGAACAACCGTCTCCCCGACCACCAACTCGGTATCACCGAGCGCGGTCAGCGGGCGGGCGACTACCTGCGCAACGCGGTCAACGTGGACCTCACCAATGCGGGAACGCTGCAGCGCCGGAAGGGCGTTACGCTCACGCTCTCGGGAACACAGTGCCACAGCCTGTGGGCGGACGAGCAGGGCGGGTACTTCGTCGATGGCGACGCGCTGAAGACCTTTCCGGGCGGCGTTGTGCTTCGATCCGGGCTGGCGCCGGGCCGCCCGATCAGTTTCGCGCGCGCGATCAACGGCGACCTCTACTGGTCGAACGGTGTGACCCTGGAGCGTATCCGCAACGGTGCGAGCATCCCCGCTGGAGTGCCGCTGCCGCGCGCGATGCCGCTGTGTTCTGCCTCGGGCGGCGGGTCGCTTGATGCGGGTCACTACCGTATTGCCATCACTGCCCTCGCTGCAGATGGCGAGGAATCTGGCGCGACTTGGCCTGTGCAGATCCAAGTGCCTGACAACGGGCAGATCGTCGTCTCCGGGCTGCCGGGCACGCGGACAAACATCTACGTCTCGCCACCCAACGGGGAGTTGCTCTTCCTTGTGGCGAGCACCACCGCGACCGGCTACACGATTCCGATCATAGGGGCGCAAGGTCAGACGCTGCAGTCGCAGGATATGCGCCCCATGCCCGCTGGGCAGATCGTCCGCATTCACAACGCGCGGCTCTTGGTGGCAGACCGCTTCGGGCTGTACTACTCGGAGCCTTATGCGTTCGGTTGGCACAACCCTTTGCGGGGATACATCCCACTCCCCGGCATCACCCTGGTCGAGCCGATGCAAAGCGGGATTTTCGTGGCTACCGCCGACAAGACCTACTGGCTTGCCGGGGCAGATATCGCGGATTCCTCCCTCGTTGAGCGGCTTCCATACGGCGCTGCGGAAGGCACCAGTACGCGCATCGCTAACAGCCTCGATGTGGCGTGGTTTTCGCAGAGAGGGATCGTGCGAGGGACCAGCGACGGGCAGATTCAAGCCCCGCAAGAAGAAAATGTCGTCGTCAACCCAGCAAGAGCAGGAGCAACGTTGTACCGCGAACAGAACGGGATGCGCCAGTTGATCGCTGGGGTATCGAATACCACCACCACCCGCGCAGCCGCAAACAGCTTCATGACGATGGAAGTGCGACGCAAGGAGAGCATGCTGTGATTCACTCGATACTACCCATGGGCTTCACCTACCACTTTCGGCACATGCGCGATGGCCGCGTGCTCGATGAATGGACCGTGAAAAACCTGATGCCGTATGAAGGCGTCGACCACATGCTTGACGTGCTCGCGGCGCTGTCCGCGCCGGTCACGAGCTGGCACATCGGCCTGTACGGCAATGACCATACGCCGCAGACGGCGGATGTTGCAGCAACGTTTCCGGCCGTGGCTGGCGAAGTCATCACGTATGACGGGAATCGTCCCACGTTCGCGCCATCGCCCGCCACCTCGGGCGTCCTGAGTAACGCAGGCAATGAGGCGGAATTTACGATCAATGCCGCTACGACAGTGCGCGGCGGATTTATCGCCTCGAACCCCTCCAAGGCAAGCCCGCTTGGTGTATTGCTCTCTGCCGTTCGCATGCCGTCCCCTCGTTCTTTCGAGGCTGGTGACGTGGTGTCCGTTGCCGCCGGTCTCGAAATCATCCCTTCGTAAGGAGCATCAAAAATGGCTATTAAGGTTTCCACCGGCCTGCGCAACGGCGCACTGAGCACCGGGTCCGTAAAGAGCTTGATGGATGGCGGCAAGATCAAAATCTACAGCGGGCCAGTCCCTGCAACGGCGGATGCAGCCATCGGCAGCGCAACGCTGCTGTGCACCGTCTCGCTCGACTCGACCGAGACGGGCGTCAACTTCGACACGGCAGCCGCAAACGGGGTGCTGTCCAAAGCTCCGGCCCAGGTATGGAGCGGCGTCAACTCCAACACCGGAACGCCGACTTGGTATCGCCACGTCACCAGTGCGGATGACGGCACGGAGAGCACGACCGCCTATCGGATTCAAGGCACCGTCGGCGTTGCGGGCGCGGACCTCAACCTGTCGAGCAACACGCTGACGGCGGGAGCGACGCAAACGATCGACTACTACTCGATCGCGTGGCCGACGTTGTAATCGGAGGATGTGATTGTGTCGGAGTGGAGCGACTACAGCTTCAGCAAGGTTGTCGATCACGCGCCGGGGGCGTCTTCCTATGTGCTGCACGCCTGCCGTAACGATGTCACAGGGACGATCATCGCCTGTGATACCGGATTTGTGCTGAGATCAACAGACGCCGAAATCTGGCTGTCGGTCCAGGACTTTGGTGGTGTCGCCGAGATAAGCAATCCCCTAGTAGGGACCGGCCCGGACACGCCGGTTCGAGCAATCTGTATCGATGGGGTCTTCTTCGTGATGGCGGAGATTGGCGCGAATCGACGGCTGTATCAGAGCACGGATGACGGCCTGACTTTCACGCTGCTGCACGAATCTACGTCCAGTTACGTCCCGAATCAGACCATCACGGATATTCGATTGGTGAGCGACCGGCACGTTGCCAACGGGTATTTCTACGTTCGGAATAGCGACGGGACCGTAGTTCGCACCACCGACATGGTGACATGGGAAACCACCACGCTATCTGGCCACGTCAGAGGGGTCGCCTATGGCGCGACCAAGTGGCTGGTCGCTGCCGGGAGTTCGCACTATGCGAGTTCGGACGGCACCACTTTTTACCTGACACTCGCAGACACTGCCTACGGAGATTACGCAATAGGCAATGCGCTTTGGTCTCCGGCGTTCTCGAAGTTCTTCATCATCAATGCAAACGAAACGACCGGCTACGTGGCTTCGTCGCCTGACGCGGATACCTGGGTCGTGCATACCGATGCTCAAATGGATCCTACGAGCCTCGGCGGCGGCTACCCTCCAGGCGGAATGGTGCCATGGAAAGTAGCCACAGCCATTGTGGAAGTACCGAACGGCATCTTCATAACAGGGCCATCCTATGTGCGTCTTTCTCCTGACCAGCAGTCCACAACTTTTACAGGCATGTACTACGTCGTACAAGAGAACAAGTTCTTTGCTATCCAGTATTTCAGCAGTAAATCGGCGTTTGAGTACGAAGGTGGCGTGTTTTTTACGCAGGCGTCATATTCAGGTCTCCTAACGATCAACTATGGGGGCGATCCAGTGCCAGAGCCCGTGCTTGATTTCTGGACCGGATTTAACCTTACGTATGAAATACCCTAAGCTCCGAAACGGCCCTTCGCCTGTTGGCGAATCGCTGGTGCGTGCATTAAAAAAGAATGGCGCACCGTGGCTGTCTGCCGTTACTGCAGACGGAGTTGTTGCGAACAAAATGGGCCGCAGCAACAGCGAAGTGTTCCAGGGCGGGGAAGACGGGATCTATTGCCTTGGCTATGAGAATGCAGATGACCCGACGAACTACACGATTCGTGGGACACGATCGTTTCAACGTACATTTCAGAGCCGAGGCGAGTGGCGCGGGCCGCCGATTGATGAAACACAAGGCTCTGGCTACCTTGGGAACAGGGTGTTCGACGTGTCGATCATCCCGACCGGGTGGGGCAAGGGGTTCAATGTCGAGACGTACTCCGGCTCTTTGTCAGGGATCGGGATGCGCGAAGCGGGCTATGCGGCAAAGATCCACCTGACGCGCTACGGAAAATCTCTAAAGCAGACCTATTCTTTTCCAGGTACAGCGGTTGAGTATCAAACTTTTTTCTTCACAGGCACGATAGGCCGCTCTGCTGCGTCCGGTTATCGGCCTGCGATGGTGATTATCAACCGGATGGCGGAGAATGATGGTGCGCGGCGAGATTCCTATGGTGTCTTTCAATATTCGTTTGACAAATTCGACACGATTCATACGGTCGGCTTTGGGTTCGGAGAGGGGTGGTGTCACGGAGCGCCGCACCTGGTCGCGTATTGCGCGTCTTGGCTGCTGATAGCCCTTCCTGCGTACGTGTATAAAAAGCCGGCCGTGCAGTACCCTGGGGTGAGCTATTACAACGACAATGCAGACCCAAATCTATCGGTATTGCTGCGCTTTACGCCTGACGGGGATTTTCAACAAATTGGCGCGGGTCAGCTATTTGACTTTGCACGGCCTGATCCGTTCCCTATTGAAGAATGGGACAACAGCGGAAGTTATGAGTTTCACGAGAATGGTCGCACACAATATGGAGTTTCCAGTTTGCAAGGCCGCGTTCTTGCGAACGGGCGCGTAATTGTGCTTTCGCGAGCGGAGCTGTACGACTGGGAGTTTGCGACAAATGAAAGGCTTTTCCCGGTGGAAGACCCCGAGTTGCAAAAGCGCATCGCTGTTTTCACGGGCTCGGATAGCGATGGATTCTCGCGCGGCAGCGACATCGAGATGCCCTTTCCGTGCCTTCCGGGCGGCGGAGTAAACGTAGGCCCGTACGTGGTGTTTTCCATCGTGCGACGGGTAAGCGACAACCCCGTCGGCAACACCGCGATCCTCATCTTCCGCGAGGACGGCGCAGTCCACGCAATCAAGGATCTGCCTTTCGATGCGCACCGAGTCAGCACGGCGCTATTCGCAATCAACGACAGCACACTGTGCGTCCCCGCCTACGGTGAGGTGGATGGGAAAAGCGCATACCGGATCTACAAGAGCGAGGACCTGGGAGACAACTGGTATCCGATGACGACTATCTCCAGCACCGCGCCGCCGCCCCCTGAGACCTACCAGGACCAGTACGAGAACCAGTATTACCACAACTCGATGCAGAACTACAGCGTGGTGTCCTGGCTGAGAAAGAACGACATCCCCGCACCGCTGGAGCCGGGCGCGCCGTGGCTCGCAGATGAACGCATCTCCAAACCTTGGGAGCAGTCGTGATGGCCGCGAACGTGCTGACGAAGACGATCAAGCAGACCTACATCCCTGGCACACCCGGCATCCCTGCCCGGCCGGGGCGTCCGGGCACGCCAGCGCGCACCGTGACCGTCACGGAGACCGCGTGTGGGTATCGGCCGATCAATAGCTCAGAGCAGAGCGGGTCATTCGTCAAGAACGAGAAGGGTGGATATTCAGACCGAGCGGTATGGGTGCCGTCGGGGGAATCAAGAGGGGACAGCGCCTACGAGTATGCGTGCGCGAAGGTGACGAGTCAGCAGACGATTCCAGGCGACCCCGGTATTCCAGCGCAACCTGCAGTGCCGGCGCTTGCATCCAAGGTGGAGCAGGAGTTCAATCTAGGGTGGAACGCGCGGGGGCGCTCGCGCGCGGAATTCCCAGGCGGCGTGCGGGCGACTTTCAAGGCAGATCGAACGGTGACGGGCGCGGTAGTCGGGCTCAACACTCGATACAGCGTCACCGGATACGCAGATATCAAATTCGCATTCTACCTGAGTCACGGCATCGCCAAGGTGCTGGAGGATGGTGCTGAACAAGCCACGGTGGGTCCGTTTGCGAGCGGCGCGGAGTTTCGGGTCGAGCGCGCAAACGGCAAGGTCACCTACTTCATCGATGGGGCTCAAGTCTGGCAGTCCAACAACGACGCCGCTCCGATGTTTCTGGATGCCGCCCTCTACACCGGAGGGGATTCCGTCTATGACCCATCGATAGTGCCATTGTCCAGCGGGATCGCATCGTTTGAGCCGTTGCAGGCGGCAGGATCTGACGCGCCATATTGCTACGCCGCGCTGTCGCTTCACCCAATGGCGGGCGGGGGGAGCGAAATTCGTCGCAGCGTCGGCGTATTCGAACCCATGCGCGCGATGGGGGGTGATTACGCTTACGGGGGCGCGATATGCACCCTGCAGCCCTTGGAGGGGCTCGGCGCGGCTGAAGCCCTGCGCCCGAGTCTGGCTATCTGCGACGGGGTGCTCCCCTTGCTTACAGGCGTCGGATCTGGGCTTAGCGGGACGATTGGTGGCAGCACTTCGCAGTTCGAACCGCTACTTGGGATCGCGTCCGATAGGCCGTACGGGGCCGTGAGCGCGGCATTCGAGCCTATGCATGGCTATGGCCGCGAACTGGACGACGCCGAGCGCAGCCTGATCGTGATGTTCTCAGGGTCGCATGTCCGCAGTGAAATGGAGCCGGCCGGCGTGTTGGTGCTGACCTTCACCTCCTCGATGACCGCTGCCAGTCTGATAGCTTTCGACTACAGGTCTTATCTGGAGGTGTTTTCGTCAGCATCGGTCGATACTCCATTCGCGGCAGCGAATTACGTCGCGCTCGAAATTATCTCGACGGCGACCTCCACGGCGCTGTACGGGATGCTGGGATCGCCGTCCGACGTGTGGGTTGTAAATGTCGATACTGGCGCGACGAGCAGATATGAGGCTTTCGACTTCAACAGCTTCGCAGAGATCGACGGTCACTATTTCGGCTGCAGGGCGGACGGCGTTTACGAACTTGAGGGTGATACCGATGACGGAGACCCGATCCGCGCAATGGCCAGCTTTGGCAAGCAAGACTTCGGCACGTCGGCGCTCAAGCGGATCACGAACGCTTATGTTGGCGTGAGCAGCACCGGAAAGCTTGTGCTCAAGGTGATTGCCGACGGTGCTGAATACGACTACGTGGCGCGAGACTCTAGCGAGTACATGCAGACTCAGCGATTCGATACTGGACGCGGGCTGCGCCTGAATCAGCTTGAATTCGAGTTATACAACCAAGACGGTGATGATTTCGAGCTGTCCAGCGTCGAATTCGCTGTCCTGACGACAAAAAGAAGGATCTAATCATGGCGGTTAACGCTTCGGCTTTTGTAGATTTGATTCTTGCAAGAGCAATGGAAAATGGCGACTCAATGTTAGCCGAGATGCAGAGCCGGGTAAACGCGCTTGATGAGTTCTTGCGGGAGGTTCTTCGCACCAACAATGCGTATATCAGGGACATTCAAAGCGTTCCGAATCGAGCGACTGACTATTTCAACCGGCTGGCGAAACCCGCGCAGACGGAAGCAAGCAAGTTACTGGATGCTTCTGCGGTGCTGCGGAAACGGATCGCGGGTCTACCGGGTGAGCTGGACTCTAAAAAGGGCGCTGCGGAACAGGATGTCATGTCCGCAGTGGACGCCTTCTTCGGGAAGTATTTTCCAACAGACGGCGTGATCGAGAGCGCTATCAGCACCGCAAACCAGCTAATTTCGGGGGGGTTGGTTGCGCCGTCGGTTGAGAGCGCCATTTGGCAGCGAGACCGGGCGCGGGTACTTGAAGACGCCGCCCGCAGCCGCGCAGATTTGCTGGCGGCCTTCGCGGCTCGTGGATTCCCTATGCCGCCGGGGGCGGCAGCGCACGCGATGCGTCTTTCCGAGATGGATGCCCAGGTGAAGATCGCTCAGCACTCGCGTGATGTAGCGATTAAACGCTTCGACACGACGGTGGAGAACATGCGTTTTGGTTTGGAGCGCATGGTCTCGGTGCATCGTGATGCAGTCTCGACTCTGGGTGACTTCCTTCGCAACTATCTTGCTATTCGGGAGAACGAGCAGGCGCTGCAACTGGAGATCGTAAGCAAAGGGCTAGAGGTTCAGAAATTCGCGCAGGAGCACGTTCGGCTGAACCTCGAAACGCACCAGACGTTGCTGTCAGAGGTGGTACGGATGTTCGGCAAGGAGCTCGATGGGACCGTAGCAATTACGGGACTGAACCGCGACGCGGAGAAATTGACCGCGGATAGCTATCAGCAGGAGATCCGCGCGCTTGGCGACATGGCTTCCGCGATGTATAACGCGGTTCACGCTTCGGCCGGGGTGTCTGCGGTAGGCGAGACGGATTGACGCCCCCTGTAGGGCTGGCCCGCTCGCGGCTCGAACCGGAACATCCGGCCAGTTCGAGCCGTTTTTCATCGAGGGCCACCATGTACGGATTCAAGCCGGGCGCCAAGCCCCAGGAAAAGGCGCCGCAAGGCAAGAAGATCAAAGGTCCGGGCAACGGCACGTCGGACAGCATCAAGACCGACATTCCGAAGGGCAGCTACATCATGCCCGCGGACTCGACGCAGCAGATCGGCCAGAAGGCGTTGGGCGAGCTCGGACAGCCGGTGCCGGTCAACGTGAGCAATGGCGAGTACCAGATTCCGCCCGAGCAGGTGCACGCG
>JAGRHB010000658.1 GCA_020445245.1 Gammaproteobacteria bacterium | reverse complement strand
AGCACCGCCAGCACCGCTAAAACAGGAATCATAATTGCCAACGCAACCCAGCGATTGATCGGTGGCAGCGGCGCACGATCCTCGGCATTATCTCCCTGCTGCTCGTAACTGGTTATCCTTTTGATAATAATTCTGCGCTGCTCTTCATTCATTGCATTAACTCCTCTATCTCTGTCACAGTTTTGGGTGCCGCCGCGGTTAAAAGTTCATTGCCGCTTGCCGTAACCAGCACATCGTCCTCGATGCGTACGCCAATATCCCAAAAATGTTGCGGTACATTTTCAGCAGCACGGATATAGCTGCCCGGCTCGACGGTCAGCGTCATTCCGGGACAGAGTGTGCGCCACTCGCCCTGCTGTTTGTATTCCCCCACGTCGTGCACATCCAAACCCAGCCAGTGTCCAGTACGATGCATATAGAAACGCTTGTAATCTTCCGACTCCAGCACACTATCCACACTTCCCTGACATAAACCGAAGTCGACAAAACCCTGCGCCAGAACCCGCAATGCTGCCTGATGCGGATCGTTCCAGGTATTGCCGGGCCGGA
>JAGRHB010000657.1 GCA_020445245.1 Gammaproteobacteria bacterium | reverse complement strand
GAGCACAATCGCATGAACGCACTGGCGGCGATCGCCGGCAGCCTGGCGCTCGGCGCCGGTCTGGAGGATGCCGGACAGGCGTTGGCCGGTCTCGCGCCAGTCGCCGGTCGCCTGTGTCCGTTGCCAGGGGTGAACGGTGCGCGCCTGATCGACGACAGCTACAACGCCAATCCCGATTCCGTAATGGCAGCCCTGCGGGTGCTGGCGGCCGCCCCGGGTCGGCGCACGCTGGTGCTGGGCGATCTCGCCGAACTTGGCACCGACGCGCCGCAGCTGCATCGGCAGCTCGGCGAGCGGGCGGCTGCACTCGGAATCGACCGCCTGTTCACAGTCGGCGAACTCAGTGGTCATGCCGCGCAGGGATTCTCCGGTGAATCCCGGCATTTCTCCGATCGCGAGGCCCTTTCCGAGATGTTGCTGCACGACCTGTCCGCGGAGGACAGTGTCCTGGTCAAGGGTTCGCGTTCAGCACGCATGGACGAAGTGGTGAACCGTCTGCACCGCGCGGAGGTTGCATGCTGATCCAGCTTGCCGATTACCTGTCGCAATT
>JAGRHB010000656.1 GCA_020445245.1 Gammaproteobacteria bacterium | reverse complement strand
CACGGTGAGTACCTTCATGATCTGGTTGAGATTGTGGCCGTTGAGACTGATGTACCCGTCGATCAGGTCGTTGATCACATCCTGATAGAGCGTTGCAAGGCTGTTGAAACGGTCGATGATCTCGACCCGGTCGCGGAATTCGTCCGCGTGCCCGTGATGATGTTCCCCGATATGACGGCTCAAGCGCGCGTACACCTCGACGTGATAGGCAAGGATGCGGCGCATCTTGCGCAGCGCGGTGTTGTAACCGACCAGTTCCTGCATCAGCGCATCGCCGCGACTGTCGAGCAACACGTCTTCGATGTCATCCAGACGCTGTTCCAGCCCCAGTAATACGTTGCCATAACGCGCCGCCAGCCGATTGGTGATCACCGCGACCAGGGCGACGGGGCCGGAGATGCTTTCCTCACCGGCGGCGATCGCCTGCCAACGGGCTTCAAGATAAGGCCAGGCATGGGCACGGCGGGTCACGAGCAGACGATCCGCCGCGAATACCGCGACCTGATGGGTGCTGAAATCCATATCCAGCGAGTCCGCCTGCAAGGGTTTGA
>JAGRHB010000655.1 GCA_020445245.1 Gammaproteobacteria bacterium | reverse complement strand
GCACGGGTCATGCAAGCGGACGACGTCGCACGTGCCGTACTCGACGGCGTGCGCAGGAATCGTTTCTACATCCTGCCCGGCAGGGCCGGGGTGCTGTTCCGGTTGAAGGGCATGGTCCCCGGTCTGGTGCGCCTGGTGCTGGATCACGAGCTTCGCAGTGCCAGGCGAAAGTTGAATCGGCGCTGACTGCCGGTCGTTCCCGACCGGGCCGGCGCTTTCCTGTCGCCGGTGTGTCAGCGGCTGCCGCCGCCGGATGTTCTGCGCAACAGCCAGTCAAGCTGTCGGGTACCCAGCACGCGTCGTAACACGCCAAAGACGTGGGTCGGTGTCGTGACCGCATAGCGTGCACGCGGTCTCTTGCTCTCCAGCGCGTGGATGACCTTCTCCAGCACCGCCTCGGGTGGCAGGGTGAACGAGGTGGTCGGACCTTCATGTTCCAGCCTGGCGGCCATCGCACGGTAGCTGTCGCGGTGCACACTGTTGTCCGCATCGATGTTCTGCCTGAACATGCGAAAGGCGTTTTCACGGAAACGGCTGCTGATCGGTCCCGGCTC
>JAGRHB010000654.1 GCA_020445245.1 Gammaproteobacteria bacterium | reverse complement strand
CCTGCCTATCAACGGCTGAAATTCCAGAGCCTGTCTTCAAATTGTCCTGTGTGCCTTGGATGGCAGCCCACAGAACGGGCTACCGGGCTCCGCCATTTTTGTTCCTGTGTCGGCTACTCCGTCACCGCCCGCGTCGGCCATCAGGCCGCGTCTCCGGCATCGAGTTGTCGCCGAACCACACCGTTGTTGACGAAACTGCGGGCCAGCTTGCGGAAGTCACCGGTTTCGTGCCGAATCCTCCCGGCAATGATCGCTGGGTGAATATCCACCTCACGCGCCAGTGCGAGTACGTCACGCAAACGCCAGGACAACCGCTTGAGCCACCGCCCCAGGAAAAGGTTAGGCCAGAAC
The DNA here is from genome assembly GCA_020445245.1 of Gammaproteobacteria bacterium. The sequence goes on along the minus strand of JAGRHB010000654.1, from coordinate 205 downwards.
TTCCTGCGCGATCAATCCGCGATCGCGCGCATCCTGGACTGCGTTGACCCGAAACCCGGTGAGCATCTGGCCGAGCCATTGCTTCAACGCTGCGCATCCTTGGGCACGCCCAATGTGCACAACGCAGACGCATTGCGTTTCGACTTCCATACGTTGATTAGAGATGGACAACGTCAGCGCCTGGTCGGCAACCTGCCGTACAACA
>JAGRHB010000653.1 GCA_020445245.1 Gammaproteobacteria bacterium | reverse complement strand
GGCTGGACCCACCCGGCAGCATGGTGATGTTGCAACGGCGACTGGAGGCACCCGCCGAGCCGGCCTTTCAGCTGAATTGGCAATGGTGCGACTACGCTCAACTGGGCTCATTGCCTCGAGCCGTCGTGGCCGCCGAGGACCAGCGGTTCGTCCAGCACCATGGCTTCGATCTGATTGAATTGCAGAAAGCCCTGGAGGCCGCCGGCGAGGGCGGTCGGCTGCGCGGCGCCAGCACGATCAGCCAGCAGGTCGCCAAGAATCTCTATCTGACGACCCATCGCAGCGTGCTGCGCAAGGCCGCCGAGGCCTGGTTCACCGTGCTGATCGAAACGCTGTGGAGCAAGCAGCGGATTCTGGAAATGCACCTGAACATCGCCGAGTGGGGGCCGGGTACCTTCGGCGCCTGCGCCGCCGCCTCGCAGTACTTCCATCGCTCGCCCGCAGAACTGGACGAGCGTCAGGCAGCCTTGCTGGCCGCCACGCTGCCGGCACCGCTGGAGCGTTCGCCGGCGGCACCGGGCGCCTACACCCAGCAGCGTGCCGGCTGGATTCTGGAACA
>JAGRHB010000652.1 GCA_020445245.1 Gammaproteobacteria bacterium | reverse complement strand
CGGCAATCATCGACACGCTGATCGCCGAAGGCTCGCATTTCGATGCCGCCTCGAAAGGCGAGATCGCACTTTGCCTGTCGCGCGGCGCGAAACCACACGAGATTTCTTTCGGTAACACCATCAAGCGGGCTTCCGACATCGCTTGGGCGTTCGAGAACGGTATTCGTCTCTATGCCGCCGATGCGGAAGAGGAAATCGAGAAGATTGCCGACCATGCGCCGGGCGCCGACGTTTATGTCCGCCTGATCGTCGACGTGACGGAAGCCGACTGGCCGCTGTCGCGCAAGTTCGGCTGCGCCCGCGACAAGGCGCTGATGCTGCTCGGCTACGCGCAGCGACGAGGATTGAACCCGGTTGGCTTTTCCTTCCATGTGGGGTCGCAGACCCGCAGGCCGGAAATGTGGAGCGCGACGCTCGATCAGGTCTCCGCGATCTGGCACGAAGCGGTAGATGCCGGGTTCGACCTTACCCTTCTCAATATCGGCGGCGGCTTCCCGGCCTTCTACGGCGAGGAAGTAACACCGGCCACCGCCTATGCAGCGCAGGTCATGGAACTGGT
>JAGRHB010000651.1 GCA_020445245.1 Gammaproteobacteria bacterium | reverse complement strand
AGGCGCACAGGTGTGGGACTACGAGCACCTGAACGAGTTCCTCATCAACCCGAAGGGCTACGTCAAGGGAACGGCAATGGCATTTGCGGGTCTGAAGAAAGATCCGGAGCGCGCCGATCTCATCGCCTATCTGCGCACCCTTTCCGACAATCCGGCACCGCTGCCGGAGGCGCCGATGGAAGAGGCCGAGTCGGCTGCGGCTCCCGAGGGTGACGCCGCGACGACCGAAGAAAGCTCGAACTGAGCTGCACTTCTATTCGCACGAACCAGAAAGCCGGGCCCAGCCCGGCTTTTTTGTGCCCGGAACATAGCCGGCGAACCGAATATTGCGCACAAGCGCTTTCTTTTGCCGCAGAGCGGGCTAGTTTTTGAACGAACCTCGCACGAACACGAACCGGCAAAGGGTTGGAAATGTTCGAACGTACCCGCCTTCCTGTAATCGCCTCGGCGGCCGCCATGGCCATGATGACGGCTATGGTCGGATATTCGCCTGCCAGTGCCACGGAGGAATGGCTTACCACCTCGTCGCTCATCGACCCCGCGCGCGAGCACGAAACCTTCGA
>JAGRHB010000650.1 GCA_020445245.1 Gammaproteobacteria bacterium | reverse complement strand
CCTGGTCTTTGTCGCGGTGAATCCCGGATCACTGCTTGCAACCAAGATGGTGAAAGAGGGTTTCGGAATGGATGGGAACGATATCCGCATCGGTTCGGATATCCTTATCCGTGCGGCGCTTTCAGACGAATTCGCAGAGGCCTCCGGCCTGTATTTCGACAATGACAAGGGCCGGTTCGCCTCGCCGCATCCCGACGCGCTTGATCTTCAGAAGTGCAAAGACGTGGTCCGCGTTATCGAGGAGGTTCTGGCCGAAATGGGGCAATCAGGTCAGAGTCACGTTTGATCTCGGAATAGGAGATTGTACCGCCGCGCAAATCGAGGCGAGCAATTCGTTGCGAATATCCTTTAACAACAAGGGTCGCGAACGTTTGGGGGAAATTGTTCTCTGACCCGGTTTACCGTTCTCTGACCCGGTTTACCAATAAAATCAAACCCAGATAACGCATCATTTCCACCTCCGATTGGCGCAGATCTGTCAGCTGCACACGGATTTCCACAAAGTAAGCAGCCGTAAGGCACCTAACAGCCTGATCCCCGTGGGCATTCCCACCCCACTCCTT
>JAGRHB010000649.1 GCA_020445245.1 Gammaproteobacteria bacterium | reverse complement strand
CGGTGCGTCTCGCCACGCCGTTCATCGCCGACCACCGCGACGAGGTCGCGGCGGCGTTGAGCAAGCGACTCGGCACGCCGGTGACAATCGGGCGACTTGGCGCGCGCTGGTACGGCCCGAGTCCGCTGCTGGAACTGCACAGCGTCACCATCGGCGCAGCCCCCGAGGCCCTGCGCGTCAACCGTGTCGGTATCGATTTCGATCTCATGGCGCTGCTGCGTGGCGGATTCGCCGACGCCCTGCGGGTCACTGTCGACGGGCTGCAGCTGACCGCGGTACGTGAGCGCTCCGGACGCTTCCACCTCGAAGGCATCGGCCTGATCGCACGCGAAGCCGGGGACGCGGCCACGCCACCGCCGCTTCCCAGCCACCTGCGCATGGTCGACACTCGGGTACTGTGGATCGACCGCAAGGCCGGCAAAGCGCCTTTCGCGCTGGACAATGTCAACGTCGTGCTGGACCGCGACGCCAGCAGGTTGAACCTGCGTGCGCGCCTCGAAACGTCCCTGGGCACGGCGGACGTATCTGCCCGCTTGTACGGCTTTCTCGGCACCACCGAATGGCA
>JAGRHB010000064.1 GCA_020445245.1 Gammaproteobacteria bacterium | reverse complement strand
AAGTGATAGTTGCTTGACAGTCTGACGACTGCATGACCGGGCGCCGCGAGGCGCCCGGTTTTTTTTTGCCCCGGCCGGTTCGCTGCAAGCGATCGCCGTGACGAGCCGTTTTTCGGCAGGAAAATCAGAAAAACCTTATAATCCCCAACCCTTGCGAGAACCGGCCATGGTTTACCGTTATGTCATGGCCTGCAGAATGCGGCGTGTAGCCGCCTGAGGAACCACCCCATGAGCGAAGACAAACTCGACATCCCCCAACAGTTCGCCAGCCCGGCAGTGCCGGCACTGCTGACCGAAGACAGCGTGATCCGCTTCCAGTGCTACAAGGGGATCTCCTGTTTCAACGCCTGCTGCAAACATGCAGATGTCACGCTGGCGCCGTATGACGTGTTGCGCCTGCAGAAGCGTCTCGGCATGAATTCCGAAGAATTCCTCAAGAAGCACACGGTGCCGTTCCAGCTCGATGCCGACGGGGTGCCGGGCATCAAGCTGCGTACCGACAACGATGGTGCCTGCCTGCTCCTCGACGGCGACAACGGCTGCGGTGTCTACGAGGATCGCCCGACGGTTTGCCGCTACTACCCCGTTGCATTGTTGAACATGCGCGAAAAGGACACCTACGAGGCCAGGCAGCAATACTCCCTGGTCCAGGAGGATCACTGCAGGGGCCACGAAGAGGCGCGCGAGATTACGGTCCGCGACTACCGCAAGGAGCAGCGTGTCGCCGAATACGACGAGTTCAACCGCAGCTGGTACGAGCTGATCCTGAAGAAAAAATCCGGTGGCCCGGGTGTCGGCAAGCCCAACGAGATGAGCCTGCAGCTGTTCTTCATGGCGTCATTCAACTTTGACATGCTGCGTCGCTTCGTGCTCAGCGACAACTTCAAGCAGTCCTACAACCTGCCCCCGGAGACGTACGCCGAGGTGGCCGGAGACGATATCGCGCTGATCAAGCTGGGCAACCGCTTGATGCGCCAGGCGCTGTTCGGGGAGAAGACGATCCCGGAAAACAGTGGCGCCTGGGAAAAGCGGGTCGAGTCACGAAAAGAGGTCTGGGAGGCCCGCTCGAAAGCAGAGGTCGAGGCGCGCAACGCCAAGGCCGAGTCGGACATGCGCCAGGAGACCTCCGGCTGCTCCGACAGCTGATCGGACGACAGGCCGCCGTCGGCTGAAGGCGGCTTCGTCGTATCGCCAACGAGTTCAGCACGGCGGCCTATCGATTTGGTCATTCGACGCTGTCGTCGGTGCTGATGCGCCTCGACGCCAATGGCAACGAGATCGCCGCTGGTCATCTTGCGCTACGCGACGCATTTTTCACCCCGGAGACCGTGCTTACCGATGCCAACGGTGGCATAGATCCGGTCCTTCGGGGGCTGGTCAGCCAGCTTGGACAGGAGGTGGATCCGTTCCTGGTGGACGATGTGCGCAATCTGTTGTTTGGGCCGATGGGCTTCGATCTCGCCGCACTGAACATGCAGCGCGGTCGCGATCACGGCCTGCCGAGCTACGTGGAAATGCGCGACGTGATGTTCGGAAACCAAATGGGATACACGACCTTCAACGATTGGAGCGATCTCGACGGCATCATGGCAGATGCGATCATCGATGCGTTGCAAAGCGTGTACGACGACGTCCGCGACATCGACCTGTGGATCGGCGGTCTCGCAGAAGCCCATGTCAACGGGGGCATGCTGGGCGAGCTGTTCTCGGCAATCGTCGGCGATCAGTTCAGTCGCCTGCGTGACGGCGACCGTTTCTGGTATCAGAACGGAATGTTTGAGACCGAATGGATGGAATTCATCGAGGGATCGACCCTGAGCGCGATCATCATGCGCAATACCGGCATCACCGGGCTGCAGGCCAACGTGTTTTTCGTCCCCGAGCCGGGCGTCCTGCTGTTACTGTCGATCGGGATTGCCGGCATGGGTATGCGGCGCAAGTCCTCCTGGCGATGCGCGGGCTAAACGTCGTGTGACTTGTCCCCTGTCTTATACGGGCGTCGCCGCTCGCGTGGCCGCCATACGGATGCGATATCGAAGCCCACGCCGGAGAACACGGAGAATCGGGTGAAGCGGAAGATCACCCGGCGAGGTGAGGCGCGCCGCACCTGGCGTACCTCCCTGAGCACCGGGACGAAAACGACGGCCACCGCGAGCCTGGTCGCGAACGACAGCAGGAATACGCCGAACAGCGGGTACTCGAACGACCAGGCTTGGTCGCTGTGCGCCCAGTCGGGCATCCACAGAACCGCCGCCGCTCCCAGCTGAGCGCCGGCGAACGCGGCCAGCGCATTGGTCACGTTGGCCGTAGTGATCGGTGCCGCCATGTCGGCATCGCCCGAAAGATCGTAGAAAAAGCTCCCGGCGCTCAATGCGAAGCCGCCCCAAGCCAGCCCGGACAACGCCTGTATCGCCAGCAGGTAAAGAAAATTGTCCGAAAACACCCACAGCAGCGGTACGAACGGGACCATCCATCCGGTGATCGCGAGGATCAGGCGGTTGCCGAAGGCGTCGGAGACGCGGCCCCAGCCGTTCAGTGTCAGGAACTGCACCAGCACGGAGGCGGCGGTGATCGCCATGAACTCAAGGTAGGTGAACTGCAGGTCGCGCAACATGTGTACCGCGAAGAATGGCGCGGCGACCGCGGTCGCGAAACACATTCCGGCGTAATAGAAGAGAAAACGCGCGTAGGGGGATCGGCGGATACTCGCCTGCCAGACCGGTATCAACGGGAGGGCCCCGTACTGTATGTCATCGCCTCGAGGGCTGCGATCGGGCAGGCGGCTGAGATAGTAACCGGAGATCATGCGCGCCATTGCGGCCAGCGCGAACAGCAGCAGAAAACCGTACAGGGCATCACTGTGGGTCCTGAACCCCTCGAGCACGCCACCGGCGGCGATCAGGGCGGTAAAGCCGACCAGCGTGGTGACCCGCGTTCGCCGCGAGAAATAGCGTCCCCGCTCCTTCTCGGGCACCAGGTGGCGCATCAGCGACGGCCAGTGCGGGGAGATGATGTTGCCGCACACCTGGTAGGCGACTACCCAGAAGATCAGCGCCGCGACCTGATCTTCCGGCCACAGAAGCGGCACCAGCATGATCGGCAGCCAACTCACCGCCTGGGTGAGCGCGCCGGCAAGGATGATACGTCCGCGGCCGATGCGCCAGCGGCGATGCAGCCAGGTCGAGAACAACTGCGCGATCGCGCCGATCAGCGGTGGGATCGAGGCCAGTGTGGCGATCTGCGGCTCGGTGAAACGCAGGTGAATGGCATAGGCGGACAGATAGCTCTCGCCGGCACCCGTCATCACCGAATAGGCAGCCCCGTCCCTGACGGAATGTTTCAGGGCCGTTTCGCGTTCGCGATCAGGGGCGTGGTTGTCGGGCATCGGACAAGGGTGGTGGCGGAGGCGAACCGTGCGGTCAGAATCGATTCTCGACCATCTCGCGCCGATGTTGCCAGATCCTGATGAATGGGAATCCCATCGACAGGAAAAGGACGATCATCGCCGCCGAGATATGTCCTTGTTGCACCAGGTAGATCACTGCCGCGAAGGCCACTGCCATCGACAGCGTGGCGTCGATCAGGGCGCTGCGCACCAGTCTTTTGCGCACGTCTGCGGATTCGTTGCCGGTGATGAACAGCACCAGTACCGGCAGCAGGTAGTGTAGCGGCGCGTAGAACGCGGCGATGATCAGCCAGACGATCGCATCTTGCATGTGGGGCCTTCGCGCAGGAGGTGTCGTGGTGCAGCCTATCGCCCCGATCGATCAAGGAAAACCCCGCGCCTCGATGAGGCACGGGGCTGCCGACGACGGATTACTTGTCGGAGGTTTTCGATTTGCCGGCCTGGGTGGTTGCGGTCTGCGCAGGCAGGGCCGCGTACGGGGCATAGCCCCAGCCGCCTAAGTATGAGCGGTAGCCGCCGTAGTAGGGCACGCCATAGCCATAGGGTCCGTAGCCATAGCCGCCGTAATAGGGGTAACCGTAGCCTCCCCATGGGCCACCGTAGCCCCAGGGTCCGCCGCCGTAACCCCACGGGCCGCCGCCGTAGCCACCCCAGCCACTACCGCCGAAGAATTCTTCCGCCCAGTAACGCGGGTCCCATGGGTCGTAGGGGTTCCAGCCGCCGCCCCACCAGGCCGAGGCCTGGGTCGTGAGCGCCAGCAGCACGCCTGCCAGCAGTGAGAATTTCAGGTGTCTTTTCATGATCCTCTCCTTACCAATCTGCCTATATGGCTTTTCCCTAATATATTTTTAACCCAGGTTTTTGTTGGAGATCTTTGAGGGAAATCAAAACTCTGCGACCTGCTGCCGCGGCGTGGGCGTATTGCGGCAGCTCCGGGCCAGTGGTGGGCTGTGCCGGATCGAAAAGCCTAAAAGGGGTCGGTGACAAACGCGAAGCATTCGCGAGTCGAATTTCGCAGCTCGTTCCTTTAGCCTTGAACATCCCGCAATGGTCGAAAGGATTCGCCATGCCTCGCAAGCCAAGGATGCATCTGCCCGAAGTGCCCTGCCATGTCGTCCACCGCGGCAACAATCGGCAAGCCGCCTTCTTCACCGACGACGACTACCGCTTCTATCTCGCCTGCCTGAGCGATGGTGCGAAGCGTTATGGCGTATCCGTGCATGCTTACGTGCTGATGACCAACCATGTCCATCTATTGGTGACACCGTCGGTCAGCGACGGCGTCTCCCGTCTGATGCAGTCGATTGGCCGTCGCTACGTGCAATACGTCAACAAACGACGCCTTCGCACCGGCACCCTTTGGGAAAGCCGCCACAAGTCGAGCTTGGTTCAGCACGAGCGATACCTGCTGACCTGCTACCGGTACATAGAGCTCAACCCCGTTCGTGCCGGCATGGTGTTGCAACCGGGCGACTACGCCTGGTCAAGCTTTCGGGAGAACGGTTACGGCCAAGCATCGTCGATATTGGAGCCGCATCCAATTTACCTGTCTTTGGGTCAAAACGAAGTAATGCGGCAGGCGGCATACAGGAATTTGTTCAGGCAGGAACTCCATCGGGCCGATATTCATGCGATTCGTGGGGCCAGCCAGTTCTCGATGCCGTTAGGGGACGACGACTTTCGCGCAATGATCGAGTGCGCATTGGGCAGGGGCATCGGTTATGCGTCGCGGGGCCGGCCGGGCGGGTTGCGATCGAAATGACTCGCATTTGTCACCGACCCCTTTTTCCCCTTTTCACCTTCTGCGTCCAATATTTTTACACTTGAGCCATGCCATGCCATGCCATGCCTAATACACTGTTGTTCAACAGAAAAGCTGCTTCTGTGTACGGATCTTGCATTGCGCGTAACCGGACAAAAATTAAACACCAAAGGAACGTCAACATGGATTGCAGAACCTTCCTCAAGACAGCGGTAGCCGCCTTGTCGCTGCTGGCCTTCGACGCCCAGGCCACGCTGATCGACAATGGCGACGGCACGGTTACCGACGATGTCAGCAACAAAATGTGGATCAAGGACTTCAACCTGGCCGCGAGCAACACCTTCGGCCTGGCCTACAGCACCGATCTAGGGGATCACCCGAGCGACAGCTACGCGGCGAGCTATGCCGAGCAGATCTTTACGTCCGGTTACATGAACTGGGGCGCCGCGCTGCACTGGATCGACGCGATGAACACGGCGAACTACCTTGGATTCAACGACTGGCGCCTGCCGGGTGTGACCGATACCGGGTCGTCCGGCTGCAACTTCGCCTACACCGGCACCGATTGCGGCTACAACGTGGACCTGGCCACCGGCGAGCTGGCCGATCTGTGGTATCGCGCGCTCGGCAATACGCCTTTGTACGACAACTCTGGTAGCGGCCCTCAAGCCGGCTGGGGCCTGACGAACGCCGGGCCTTTCGACAACATGCAGTCGTTCGCGTACTGGTCGGGTACGGCGTATGCGCCAAGTACCTACGGCGCGTGGGGCTTCGGCACGGACGACGGCCGCCAGGACGGCGCCGGTAAGAGCAGTGGCCTGTATGCCGTGGCGGTTCGCTCCTGCGATGCCGGCGGCTGTGAAGGCACGGTGCCGGTGCCTGGCACCCTGGCCCTGTTGGGACTCGGCCTGGCAGGGGGCGCGGTGCGCCGCCGGCGTTGATCCTTTGGTGATTCGTGTGCTTCGGTCCTTTCCCCTTCCCCCGCGCGCGGGGGAGGGTCGGGGAGGGGGCGGGGGTGCAGGGGGTGTCCCCCTGCATCGCCGCATTGCTTAGTCGATGGCCCGTTACGAACACCTGCCGGTCTACAGGCAGGCGATGGAGGTCGCGGTGTGGTTCGAGCAGGCCGTCGCCGGGTTTTCGCGTTACCACAAGTACACGCTGGGCAGCGAGCTGCGCAACCTGAGCCGAGAGATCGTCGGCCTGATCGCGCGGGCCAACAGTGAGCACGACAAGGCGCCGCATCTGCGTCACCTGCGCGCGCGCCTGGATGACCTGCTGATCCTGATCCGCATCGCCAAAGAGGCGCAGGCGTTCAAGAGTTTCAAGAGCTACCAGCACGCGGTGACGCAGGTAACGAAGGTTTGCAGACAGAACGAGGGTTGGTTGAAGAGCGTTGCCGGCGACGGCGCCGGGGCGCAGGTACGGGGGCCGGAATCGGCGCGGCGCCAACGCAGGCCCCGCGCCGAGCGTGCCGATTGATCATTGTGCGCCCATCCCACCCGGAAACGGGTATGGCGATACAGGGCGGGATACGGCCCGAGGGCCGATTCCCAACCGGTGGGGGGTAAGGCCCCGTGAAGTGGCTGGGCAAGTTGCAGTCGAACGCGTACTGGTCGGGTACGGCGTATGCGCCAAATACCAACAACGCGTGGAACTTCAACACGAACAACGGCAACCAGAACAACACCAATAAGAACAATGGCCTGTATGCCGTGGCGGTTCGCTCCTGAGAATGATTGCCCGTGCCGGTGAGTTACGCCGAACTGTACCGGTGCTATGTGAGGTGCCGGCGCAACAAGCGCAACACCATCAATGCGCTCAAGTTCGAGACGCGCCAGGAGCTGGCGCTGCTGGAACTGATGGACGAGCTCAACAGCCGGCGCTACTGGCCCGGTCGTTCTGTCTGCTTCGTTACCCGCAAACCCAAGCTGCGTGAGATCTTCGCCGCTGATTTTCGCGACCGCATCGTACATCATCTGGTCGTCGATCATCTGGAGCGCCACTGGGAGCGGGTGTTCATCCATGATTCCTACGCCTGCCGAAAGGGCAAAGGAGTGCACCGGGCGGTCGACCGGCTGCAGACATTCCTGCATCAACTGACACGCAGCGGCAAGCGTCCCGCCTGGTACCTGCAACTCGACATCCGCAACTACTTCATGCGCATCGACAAGGCGCGGCTGTGGGAGATGCTCGAACCGTGCATCGACGATCCCTGGCTGCGCTGGCTTACCCGGCGCCTGGTGTTCCACGACTGTGCCAGTGACTACGTGGCGCGCAGCGGCCAGTCCCTGCTCGGCCGGGTGCCAGCCCATAAGAGTCTGCGCCACACCGGGTCCGCCAGGGGCCTGCCAATCGGCAACCTGAATTCACAGTTTTTCGCCAACGTCTACCTCAACGGCCTCGATCAGTTCGTCAAGCACGAACTCAGGTGCCGTCACTACCTGCGCTACTGCGACGATTTCATTCTGCTCGCCGACAGCCGCGAGCAGCTTGATGGCTGGCGGGCGGATATCGAACACTATCTGTACGAATCGCTGGGCCTGACGCTAAACGCGGCGCACACCCGGCTGCGGCCGGTCGGCAATGGCATCGATTTTCTCGGTTACATCCTGTACCCGGATTACCGGCTGGTACGGCGGCGGGTCGTCGGTAACCTCGTCGACCGCCTGATTGCGTTCCGGCGCCGGTACGTCCGTGAATGCAACGGATGGGCGGAGATCACATTCGATCTGCCGGCGCTACGACGCCTGCGCGCCGTGCTGGCTTCGTACCGCGGGCACTTCGCGCACGCCGACAGCCATCGCTTGTGGCGCTCACTATGGGACCGGTTCGAATTCCTGCGCTGGTTGTTCAGCGACGACGATCGACGCGCGGTGCTCATGCCCCGCTACGAGATGCCGCCCAATCCGTGTACGGTGAGGTCCCAGTACCTGGCGTGTCGGCGGCGGTATCCCGACGTGATCGTGCTGATGCAGGTGGGGCGATTCATCGAACTCTACGCCGCCGAGGATGACGCGACCTGCCGTCATCTCGGTTTGAAGCCGCTAACACCCAATCGACGACGGGCACGGTTCGGTTTTCCGCGCACCCTGCTCGGTTCCTTCGCCCGGACATTGCAGTCGCACGGGCGTGCTGTGCTGCACATTGCGGAATCGGATCAGCCGTGTCCCGCCAGGATCAGGTGCAGGGCGCCTGCCTGGCTAAGGTATCCGACCGAATCCGGCAGGTTGGAACCGGGTTGACCGTGCATCGCGTGCACGCCAGGGGGGCTCACGGCCGGGTTACGATCGAAATGACTCGCATTTGTCACCGACCCCTTTTCAAAAAAAACCCCGCCGGGTGGCGGGGTCTCGTGGCAGGCCTGTCGCCGGGCCTTATTTGTTGGCGATCGCCTCAAGCTGCTTGGCCGGGATTACCTGGCCATTGAGTGCCGCATCCTTGGCAGAGCGACCGTAAGCGACCGACATCAGCGTCGAGTAGTAGACCACCGGCATCTTGAACTTGGTGCCGTGCGTG
>JAGRHB010000648.1 GCA_020445245.1 Gammaproteobacteria bacterium | reverse complement strand
CCCCTCGGACCGTCGCGGTTGTCGTCGTCGCTGCCATCCTTGCGCCGGAAGCTCTTCTGCGAGGCCCACGCGTCGATGAGTGTGCCGTCGACGCTGAAGTGCTCGTCGCTCGCCAATCCCTTGGCCCGCGCGCTCGCCAGCACCGCCTCGAAGAAGGCACGCGCCACCTCCGCCTCGAGCAGCCGGTCGCGGTTCTTCGAGAACGTCGAGGCGTTCCACACCGGCTCGTCGGCCGAGAGCCCGACGAACCAGCGAAACAGCAGGTTGTAGTCGAGTTGCTCGATGAGCAGACGCTCGCTGCGGATGGAGTACAGCACCTGCAACAGCAGCGCGCGCAACAGGCGTTCGGGGGCAATCGACGGGCGTCCAACGCTCGCGTAGGCGCTCTGGAAGCGCGAATCGAGCGCGGCCAACGCTTCGTCGACCATCGCTCGCATCGGACGCAGCGGGTGATCCTTCTGTCAGGCGACAGCAGATTCTGCCCCCCTGGCGACACGAAGAACTGACCCCCTCTTTCAAGTGAGGAGGTCAGGATGGAGAAGGTGTTCGAGCAAGCTCCCCGGTCGGA
>JAGRHB010000647.1 GCA_020445245.1 Gammaproteobacteria bacterium | reverse complement strand
CCGGTTCCACGTCGTGCCAGTCGGCCTGCGCGGCCTCGATCAGCAGTTGAATCTGCCCCTCTTCCAGCGGCAATGCCTCCGGCGTGGCGAACAGTCCGCCATTGAAGCGCGGGATCGCCTGCCGCAGCACCACCGAGAACCCGCCGCTGTTCATCGTCCCCCACAAATGCTCCACCATCGGCTTGAAGCTGGTGGGGTCTTGCCGCAGGTCGCGCAGCAGTTCGGTAAACGCCCCTTCCGGTAGCAGCCGCACGTCCTCGGCGAACATCGTGAACAGGCAGCGCATCAGGAACTGGGCCACCGACTCCGGGTCGTGGCGCTCCTCCAGCGACTTGGCCAGATTCGCCAGCCGGTTCGCGATCTCCCGCGTCACCCGCGCGCTGCGCCGGCTGGGGTCGAGGCTCAGCGGATCGTCCCACACCGACCGTAGCCGCGCCCGCGCCGCCTCATCGCGCAGGGCATCGAGCGTCAGTCGGTAGCTGTGGGGGTCGGGAAATGGTACATAGTTACCGCCGCTGCGGGTGAATTCGCTGTACAGTTCGATGGTGTTGCCGACGTCGACCACCAC
>JAGRHB010000646.1 GCA_020445245.1 Gammaproteobacteria bacterium | reverse complement strand
ACAGTTCGCCATGTCATCGCTACGCAACCTGCTGGCTGGCCGGGAGGACAAGCTGCCAGCCGTGGCCAAGTTGCAGACCCAATTGGCCGATTTCACCGGCTTCAGACCGCTGCTGCGCCTGGATCTCGGCGACCTGACCGCGGAGTGGGACGCGCAGTTTGTGCGCTTCAGCGACGCCGTCGATGATCAGACACGCACCATGGGTTTGGTGGTCGCTGTCGACAAGCCACTGGAACAGGCTATCCCCGGGCGTCGACCGCCGCTGTCCAAGGGCATGTTCGTCCAGGTGCGGCTGCGTGGCCGTCCCCAGACCGATCGGCTGGTCGTGCCACGTCACGCGGTACGTGACGGCAAGGTCTACGTCGTGGGGCCGGACCAGCGACTTGAGGTGCGCAACGTGGCGGTGTTGTTCAGTCAGGGTACGCTGAGCATCATCAGTGCGGGAATCGAGGCCGGTGAGAACGTCGTGGTGTCAGACCTGCTTACCGCAGTGCCCGGCATGTTGCTCTCCCTGCAGGTCGATCAAGCGCTGCAGGATGCCATGCTCTCGGCCGCTCGAGGTGAATCATG
>JAGRHB010000645.1 GCA_020445245.1 Gammaproteobacteria bacterium | reverse complement strand
AGCGAACGAGCGCTCAGTGCGCATGGCCTTTCTCCAGTGTCTGCATCAGCTTCTCGGCAAATTCCAGGCGTTCGGCGGGTTGCTCCAGATTAACCCGGATGCGCAACTTGTCGGGACCATCGAAGGCATAGCGGGTGGACTCGCGCTGCACCAGCTTGATCACGGTCAAAGGCTCGACCGACGGCTTGGCCACAAAACTCAAGCGACCGCCCTGAGGGCCCAGGTTGAGTCGGGCCACGCCGATGCGTTCGCCCTGCAACTTGAGTCGGGCGCAGGCAAAGAGGTGTCGGCATGGATCGGGCAGCAGCCCGAAGCGATCGATCATCTCCACCTTCAGCGCGTCCAGGGCATCTTCGTCGCGAGCATTGGCGATGCGTTTGTACAGCACCAGCCGTGCATGTACATCGCCCAGATAATCGTCCGGGATCAGTGCCGGCAGCTGCAGCTCGATCTCCGCACCACGCGCCTTCTCGGCCAGCACATCGGGGATCTTGCCCGACTTCAGGGCCTGCACCGCGCGTTCCAGATACTCGCTGTAGAGGGCAAAGCCGATCGCCTCGATCTGGCCGCT
>JAGRHB010000644.1 GCA_020445245.1 Gammaproteobacteria bacterium | reverse complement strand
ATCCCGGCTATGGCCTGGCGCAGCACAAGGGCTACCCGACCAAGGCCCACATGGCGGCCCTGCAGACGCTCGGGGTGGCCTCGATTCATCGACGCTCATTTGCGCCGGTTCGCCGCCTGATCGACGCAGAAGATCGCTTATAACCCGAATATCGCTCGCGGTTCGAGGTCTCGCGTGGTACCGCACGGGGTCCGGTGACGGCGACGGCTGAGCCCTTCGCACGAGGTGGCGGTCGGCAGACGGGCAGGGTATTCTGCCAGCCGTATCCCCTCCCTGAGTGACACCGCCCGACGCCATGCCAGCCGAATTTGTCCACCTGCATGTGCACTCCGAGTACTCGCTGGTGGACGGTGTGACGCGAATCAAGCCGCTGGTCAAGCGGGTCGCCGAACTCGACATGCCCGCGGTTGCGCTGACCGACCAATCAAACATGTTTGCCCTGGTGCGGTTCTACAAGGCGGCGATTGCGGCCGGCGTCAAGCCAATTTGCGGGGTCGACGTCTGGATGCACAATCCGGACGACGCAAACAAGCCGGATCGCCTGATCCTGCTGGTGCAGAATAACCGGGGCT
>JAGRHB010000643.1 GCA_020445245.1 Gammaproteobacteria bacterium | reverse complement strand
GCGAAACCGCAACCCAAGGTCCTGCCCGCGCGTAATCGGAACGGCCTTGCGGGCACCGGATCGCGGGGAGGCGAACGGCCTATCGCTGCTGTTGCGCTGCGCCGCCGCGAACGGCCGTCTGCCGTCGACACGGCCAGCCACACGGGTCGCGGTGCCTGCCATGCGCGCCGCCGAATCCGCCGCAGTGGCCGTCAATCGAAAACCCGGCTCATGCACCTTGAACGGCTGACGGTGGGCCGTCGAATCGCCATGAAACGCGGCACCGGCTGCGGAATTCGGCAACAGCACAAGCAATGCCGGGGCGACAAACCCAAGCACCAAGCCCAGGGATAACATCCGCAACGCCACGATCCAGACCTCCAGCTTACACATCGGGCAACCGACAACCCGCAGCCACTGATATTGGCGGCCGCCGCTACCCTTACTTCATGTGCCTAGCTTTAGTTTAGACCGTCTCCGCCAGGTTTCCCCAAACTTTTCAATTGGATACCCCTTCTTCCTGAGGTTTTCTTTCGGCTTGCGGCGACCCTGGGCTTAGACGCCGCCGTGGCGCGGACAGGCGTGGTCGACGA
>JAGRHB010000642.1 GCA_020445245.1 Gammaproteobacteria bacterium | reverse complement strand
GACAGATCAAACCGCCAGAACAGCGGATCACCGCCTCACCCTCGTTGCGCACCAGCTCCGATCCGCATTCTGGGCAAGCAGTTGGCAGGGGCACAGGCTGCGTACCTTCCGGGCGCTGATCGAGGACCACCCTGGCCACTTCCGGAATCACGTCGCCAGCGCGACGCACAATCACGAAGTCACCGACACGCACATCCTTGCGAGCGATCTCGTCGAAGTTGTGCAGCGTCGCATTGCTGACCGTCACACCACCGACAAACACCGGCTGCAGCCGCGCGACCGGCGTGACTGCACCGGTTCGTCCGACCTGCAGATCGACCGCCAGCAACTCGGTCATCATCTCCTCGGCTGGATACTTGTGGGCCAGCGCCCAGCGCGGTGCCCGCGAGATGAAGCCCATCGCCGCCTGCTGAGCGTAGTCATCGAGCTTGTAGACCGCGCCATCGATCTCGTAGGGCAGGCTGTCGCGGCGCTGCAGCAGCTCGTGGTAGAACTCCAGACAGCCCTGCGGGCCAATAGCGGTACCCGCCTGCGGACTGACCGGCAGGCCCCATTCGGCCAACCGAGCCAGACTGTC
>JAGRHB010000641.1 GCA_020445245.1 Gammaproteobacteria bacterium | reverse complement strand
CTCGGCATCCTGGT
This sequence comes from Gammaproteobacteria bacterium, assembly GCA_020445245.1. The sequence continues at coordinate 563 of JAGRHB010000641.1, read as the reverse complement.
CGCGCTGCTGGCCGCCCTGGTCGCGTTTCTCGACCAACAGGGGGTTATCCCGTCCGACGACCCAACCGGAGTGGCGGTCGGCACACCGGCGGCGGAAGGTGCCCGCGGCACCCGGGCCATCAGCGACGCCTACCGCGCACAACGCAGCGATGTGCAGGTGATGGGCGAAGGCATCGTCAAGCGCGTGCTCAGCGACGATCTGGACGGCAGCCGGCACCAGCGCTTCCTGCTGCAACTCGACAACAGGCAGACCCTGCTGGTGGCGCACAACATCGACCTGGCGCCACGCATCGACGACCTGCAGAAGGGTGACACCGTGGCATTCTTTGGCGAATACGAATGGAACAACCAGGGCGGTGTTGTGCACTGGACACACCGCGACCCTGGTGCGCGACACGTCGCCGGCTGGTTGAAACACAAGGGCCGCACCTATCAGTGACCGGGCATGGTGCCGTCAACACCAGCTGGGCGCCCCTTCCACCTGCCGTGCCGACAACAGTTCGCGGACATTGGCCTCGATGATGCGGTAGCCGACGTTGCCGTACAGCAGCTGTCGACCCTCG
>JAGRHB010000640.1 GCA_020445245.1 Gammaproteobacteria bacterium | reverse complement strand
CATTGGCGGTGTATTCGGCGGTCTCGAAGCTGACCATCACATGCGACTGCGCCGCGAGATTGTAGATCTCGTCCGGCCGGGTCTCCTGAACGACGCGGATCAGGTTGGTCGCGTCGGTCATGTCGCCATAGTGCAGGATGAAGCGCTGGTTGGCCTCGTGCGGCTCCTGGTAGAGGCCCTCGATGCGCCCGGTATTGAACGACGAGGACCGCCGCTTGATGCCGTGGACGACATAGCCCTTTTCGAGGAGGAATTCCGACAGATAGGCGCCGTCCTGGCCGGTCACGCCGGTTATCAGCGCGACCTTGTCCGAACCCTGGCCCGTTGAATCATTCGTCAAGTTCATTGCCTCCGGAGACCGTGCCAGGGCGCAGCGCGACTGGCATTTCGCGGCCCGCTCCAGGTCCGGGACCAGGGGCGCCGACGTCTCGGATGACCCTGATTCTCAAGACCGATTGCCGCGACTTCGGCGCGCTACGTCGAACGACGTGTTCTGCAACACAGGACCGCCGTCCGGTCAAGCGATACCTCTCGCTCGCGGCGGCTTGCCGGGGATCGTGGTTCCCGGCATGGTGACGGG
>JAGRHB010000639.1 GCA_020445245.1 Gammaproteobacteria bacterium | reverse complement strand
AGGGCACCGTTATTCATCGCACACCTCTTCTTAATTCTGTTCTGTCGGCCAAGCCGACCCCGACACACGCCCGCCGCGCCGCGACGGCAACGACGAATCCGACAGGAATTCGAGCGACAGGGTGGTTTACCGCTCGTCCCGTCACGTCAACCCGGCGCGCGCAGCGCACCGCCCTCCAGCCACAACGGTATGCAGGCCGATGCCGACCGCCAAACGACAGAAAGCATCCGGTACCGTAGGCCGGACCCGTTAGGATAATGGAATCAGAATATTCGAACCACCATTTTGCCGCCACACCCACCCAGGGCAAGTGGCAAGATAAATAACTGGTTGTTATTTAAGCAATTCGTGAATAGACCCGAAGGTGCGCGGCCAGATATCCTTGGTCGGCAGCGAAGCGGGTAGGTGCGCCCGGCCCGTGACGGCGGCATCGCGGTTCGGGTAGTCGCCCGCAACCAGCGAATACCATGGCCGGCCATTGAGCTCGCGTTCGAACACCGCATAGGGCTGTGCGATCCCATGCTGGCGCACGAACTTGTCGACCGATGCGCGGTCGCGCGCGCCCACGAGTTGCAGCGTG
>JAGRHB010000063.1 GCA_020445245.1 Gammaproteobacteria bacterium | reverse complement strand
GACACGCTCGACTGTCGTGCCATCGGTGTCGACCGTTGCCTGGTCACCACTCACACGCAGCACAGTGCGGCACGGCAGGCCAATGATCGAATAGCGGCCCCATTTCTCGCCGCCGTGTACCGACTCGAACAGAAAGCCGAAAGGCCCCTCGACAAGTTTCAGAAAGACACTCAGAGGCGTATCGAGGTCGGCCAGTACCTCGCAGACCACAGGGATACGGTTATAGCCCTGTGCTACCAGGGCATCGAATTGACTGGGCGTCATTATTTACTCCACACAAAAAGACGTTGCGAAACCAAGCGAGACAATCACTTGCGCCATCGCGTCCCTGTAACGCTCGTCCTGTTGTGTGTGCGACCAATCATGTAATTGCAGTTTTCGTGGCCTCGATGCAGCGCCAACCATAGCCAAAAACGCGTTTATCGCCAAGGTCTTCGGCACACCCTGCCATGCCCGTATCGAAATGCCGACCCATGATCGAAATTAAATTTGACAATTAAGAAATTACTAATATACTGATCACCCATCGGCACGCTGTATCGCCGGCCGCCGCAACGCGGACCCAGATTTACCCAACGGGCACGGGCTCGAACTTAAAATACTCGGAGATTTCGAACATGAAAAAAATCATCGCTATCGTTGCTGTCATCGCTTCTGCCCAGGCTTCGGCTTTCTGGGGTAACAACGGCTACAACAACGGCTACAACAATGGCTACGGCAACGGTAACGGCTACGGCAATGGCGTGATGGACGGCACCGGCGACGCTTCTGGCGAAGGCAACTTCAGCATGAACTTCTCGGGTCGCGGCAACACCAACATGCGCGGCTATGGCAACGGCTACGGCGCAGGCGACGGCTGGGGTCGTGGTTACAACTACCAGCAGCCGGGCTACGGCTATGGCTATGGCTACGCCCCTTACGGCTACGCTGCCCCTTACGGCTACGCCCCGCAGGCTCCGGTTGCACCGGCTGCTCCGCAGGCTGAAGTCGCCAAGTAATCCAGCCTGACGGCAGATTACCGATCGCTCCGGCGGTCACGAAAAAACCCGCACCGGATACTGGTGCGGGTTTTTTTCGCCCTTGAAACGTCCCGGTATTGCCGCTGAGGGCAGTACGGGCGTCACAGCAAAGAGCGCAACTGCGCCATCGAATCGATCACCGCATCCGGCGCATAGTCCCGGATGTCCTCGCCGTGATTGTAGCCATAGCTCATGCAGACGATCTGAAACCCGGCGGCACGCGCCGCGGTCACATCACTCTTCGAGTCACCTATCATCAGCGCATCTTCCGGCGCCACACCAAAATGCCGTGCCGCATGCAGCAGCGGGCCGGGGTCGGGCTTTTTCACCGGCAGGGAATCCCCCGATACCACAATGCCGAATGCGTCACGGATGCCGAGGTCCCTGAGCAGCGGCAGGGTGAACTGCGCAGCCTTGTTGGTCACACAACCGAGCAGATAGCCTTTCGACCTCATATAGTCGAGACCTTCACGTACGCCCGGGTAGAGGCAGGAGCGCTTCGAGGTGTTGTCGGCATAGAGCGCCAGAAAGATCGGATAGGCCTGGGCAAACTCCTCGTCACTCGGCTCGCCATCGAGTTGCCCGACCAAGGCACGACGCACCAGGCGCTCGACGCCGTTGCCGACCCAGTTACGCACCTTGATCTCACCGTGCACATCGCGACCGAGCTGCTTCATCATCTCGTCAACGCAATACGCCAAGTCCGGAACACTGTCGACCAGGGTGCCGTCGACGTCGATCAGGATCATCTTGGGGATTTTCAACATTGGATATCGCACTGCAGAATGCTTCGAGACACACAGGTTAAGCGTTGTCGCCGATTGTCAAAACAGGCCGAACGGAAAATTTACGGCCGCCGCCTGGCGAGCCGGGCAAGTGACGACTCGCGGAATAGCGTGGGACGCCGGCCGGGCGCCGGGCCCCCGCTGCCGCATGCCGTTCAGCCGACCTTGGCCAGTTCGCCCCGCATCTGCGCAATGATGCTGTCGTAGCGGTTCGGATCCGAGTCCTTCGCCTTGCTGAAAATGCCCGACCCGGCGACGAAGGTATCTGCGCCGGCAGCGGCAATTTCGGCGATATTGTCGGCCTTTACACCGCCATCGATCTCCAGCCGGATGTCCCGCCCCGTGGCCTTGATGATTTCACGCGCCTGCTTCAGCTTGTCCAGTGCAGATGGAATAAAGCTCTGGCCACCGAAACCGGGGTTGACGGACATCAGCAGGATCATGTCAACCTTGTCGATGACGTAATCCAGATAGCTGAGCGGGGTGGCCGGATTGAACACCAGCCCGGCCTTGCAGCCCTCGGCCTTGATCAACTGCAGCGTGCGGTCCACGTGGTCCGAGGCCTCCGGGTGAAACGTGATGTAGGTGGCGCCGGCGGCTGCAAAATCGCCGACGATGCGGTCGACCGGGCTGACCATCAGGTGCACATCTATCGGTGCGGTGATGCCGTGCTTGCGCAACGCCTCGCACACCAGGGGACCGATCGTGAGGTTGGGCACATAGTGGTTGTCCATCACATCGAAATGGATGATGTCCGCACCTGCGGCCAACACCTTGTCGCATTCCTCGCCAAGCTTGGCAAAATCGGCGGAAAGAATGGACGGCGCGATCGCGTAGTCTGCCATTTGGTCGCTCCCTGGCCGGTGATCCGGCGCTAAGATATTTGCGTTAGTCCCGCTGAACCGGGCCCCAAAAATTCGGACGGGTGACTTTACCGGAAAGCGCCTGTTTTTTCAGCCACACTGGGTAACCCTGCTGGAATGAAATACAGACCATCCACCGCATCACATGGGGCGATGCTCGCGCTTTGCGCCTTCTCACTGTGCGGCCTGGCCGCGGATGCCGACCGGAATACCGCCGCGGCGCCGAGCGACGTCGAGGGTGAATTCATCCGGTTCGAGACGGGCGACGGGGCCTTCGACGCGATCTTCCGGGCAAGGCAGCATGGTGATCCCCGCGGTGGACTGATTCTGCTGCACGACCAGAACGGCAATGCGGACAGCCTCGAGGTGATCAGGCCGCTGCGTCTGGCACTGAGCAACGCAGGCTGGGACACCCTGTCCCTGCAGCTGTCTGGCACCTATCGTGATACAGATCGTGCACACTGGCTGGCACGCGGCCCGCAGATCGTCGCCCGCCTGACATCCGGGATCGACTGGCTCAAGGGCCGAGGTATCGACGGACTGGTCATCCTGGCGCAGGGCGCCAGCGGCAACATCGTGCTGCAATGGGTGGCAGCACGGAAGACCGGGCCGGATGTACACGCGCTGGTGCTGGTCAGCACCCCATGGACCACAGCGGATGAGATCGATGACATGACGGCCCTGCGTCAGCTGAAGCTGCCCATACTCGACATTTATGCGCAGCGTGATATCGCAGCGGTAGTGGACACCGCGGCGGCGCGACGGCTGGCGGCACAGGAAGCGGGCAATACAGGTTTCCGCCAACGGTTCGTTCCGGGTGCAACCCCGGGATTTCGTGGCCTCGAAACAGGGCTGCTCGCGGATATCCGCGCCTGGCTGGCGGCCAACACCCACACCCCCGGCGCGGGGCGCTGACGCAACCTAACCGTCACCTTCGACCCTGATCACGATGATGCCCTTGAAACCGCTGTCGGCGAGACGTTTACGCGCCTGGTTCAACGCATCCTTGTTGCGGTAGGGGCCCGAGCGTACGCGGTAACGGGTATCCTGTGCACTGATTCTGGCGCTCACCACCCTGGCCTCGAATCCGAGCAGTGCGAGTTGCGCCTTCAGGCGATCGGCATCTTCGGTACGTCGGAAAGACCCGACCTGCAGCAGGTACACCGTCGGCGCGCTGGCACTGCCGGGCGCGGCCCGCGGCGGCTCGTGATCGAGCTCGTCGTCCGGCACCACCACTTCCATTTTCGGCAGCAACTCGTAGAAGTCGAAGCGCGGTTTCGGTTTGGGTGGCGTAGGCGTCTCACCGCGTTTTTCCGGCAGCGCCTTTCCCTGCGGCAGCTGATCAGGCCGGGCACCCACCCATTCGCCACCCACGTCCAGCGACTGCCCCTTCAACCACACCAGACCCACGATGAAGCCGCCCAGCAGCAAACCGGTGAGCAACCACAACCATGCTGGTAACGGCTTCTTTGGCGGTCTCTTCTGGGCGCGATGTTTGTAGTCTCGAGGCACAACTGCAATAGCCGGTGGCGCCGCGCACTCAGCGGAGGCGCCAAATCTTGGGATTGGTCATTCTAGCGCGAACCGGCGGCCACCGGTTCACGCTACATCTGCTCCGGCGCCGACACGCCGAGCAGATTCAGTCCGTTGCGCAGCACCTCGCGCGTGGCCAGGATCAGCTTGATGCGCGCATCACGCAGGGCGGCATCGTCGACCAGGAACTGGTGTGCGTTGTAGTAGGTATGGAAGTCGTTGGCGAGTTCACGCAGATAGTGGGTCAGCTGATGGGGCTCTTCGTTGCACGCAGCAGCCTCGACCACCTCCGGGTAACGCGACAGCGATTTGAGCAGGTCCAGTTCGTGGGTCTCGACCAGGCATTCGAGGTTGGTCATGCCGTCGCTGGGCTCGACGTCGACCAGCCGCTCCGCTGCCTGGCGCAGGACCGCATGGATACGCGCATGGGCGTACTGCACGTAGTACACCGGATTGTCGCTCGACTGCGACTTCGCCAGGTCCAGGTCGAAGTCCATGTGCTGTTCGCATTTGCGCATCACGTAGAAGAACCGCGCGGCATCGCGCCCGACCTCCTTGCGCAACTCGCGCAGGGTGATGAATTCGCCCGAGCGGGTCGACATCTGCGCCTTCTGCCCACCGCGATACAGAATCGCGAACTGCACCAGCAGCACGTCGAGCCGGGACGGATCCGCGCCCAGCGCCTGCAGCGCGGCCTTGACCCTCGGCACATAGCCGTGATGGTCCGCGCCCCAGATGTCGATCACGCGATCAAAGCCGCGCTCCAGCTTGTCCAGGTGATACGCAATGTCGGAGGCGAAATAGGTGATCTGGCCGTTCTCGCGCACCACCACGCGGTCCTTCTCGTCACCGAACCCGGTCGAACGGAACCACCAAGCACCGGCCTGCTCGTACAGATGACCGGATTCGCGCAGGCGGTCTATCACCTTGTTGACCTTGCCTGATTCGGTCAGCGAACGCTCGGAGTACCACTCCTGGTACTCCACACCGAAAAGCCCCAGATCGTCTCGGATGTCATCGAGGATCACGTTCAGCCCGAGCTCGAAGACGAGGCGGTAACGGTTGTCGCCGAGCAGCGCCTTGGCACGCGCGATCAGACCATCGATATGTGCCTCCTTGTCACCTCCCACCGGCTCGTCGAGAGGTACGCCGTCGAACACCTCGTCTGCCGCGTGGCGGTAGGCATCGCCATGCTCGCGGTGCAGCGTGGCGGCGATGTCCCACACATAGTCCCCCTTGTAGCCGTTACTGGGGAAATCCAGTGCCTCGCCGCACAGCTCGAGGTAACGCAGCCATACCGAGGTGCCGAGGATATCCATCTGTCGCCCGGCGTCGTTGACGTAGTACTCGCGGTGCACGGTGTAGCCGACGGCCTCAAGCAGATCCGCCACCACGGCGCCATAGGCGGCACCACGGCCATGCCCGACGTGCAACGGCCCGGTCGGGTTGGCGGACACGAATTCCACCTGCACACGCTTCCCGGCCCCGATCCGGCTGCGGCCGTAGGCGTGACCCTGCTGCAGGATCTGGGGTACCAGCGCCGCATAGGCCCGGTCGGCGAGGCGGAAATTGATGAAGCCGGGACCCGCGATCTCGACACCGGCCACCAGACTGGACGGCGGCAACGCCGCGACGAGTTTTTCGGCAAGGTCACGCGGACGCATCCTGGCCGCTTTGCTGTTGACCAACGCCACGTTGCTCGCGAAGTCACCGTGACTCGGGTCGCGCGTGCGCTCGACGAGCGGCGACTGCAGATCGGCTGGATCAATGACAGCGGCTGCGGCCAGTTGGTCCAGCGCGTGGACAATCAGGTCGGTGATATGCGATTTCATGGCGGTTGGTCTTGCGACATCCTGGGGCGCGAAAGGATAACAGGATCCGGTATTTTTTTGGGTGCCGGCCACTGCCCGGTGCCAGCGTCCGGACCCGCATCGGGGGCTCAGAACAGATCGACCGGATCGACGTCAAGGCTCCAGCGCACACGCCTCGATTCCGGCAGTTCGCCGGCCAGGCCGGGCAGCCTGCGCAACAGGCCGTGCAGCGCGTCCCGCTGCGCAGACTGGAACAACAGGTGCACACGGTGGCGGCCGGCGCGCCGCGTCATCGGCGCCGGTACCGGGCCCCACAACTCCACACCGGCACCACCCACCTCCCGCACCGCGCCGGCCAACCGCTCGACAAATACCTGTGCCGCCTCCAGCCGCGTCGCATCGGCACGCAACAGGGCCTGGTGACTGAATGGTGGCAGTCCGGCGGACCGACGCTCATCCAGGGCCGCGTCGGCGAATGCACGATAGCCGTGGCGCACCAGGGTCTGCAGCAGGGGGTGACCGGGATAGCGTGTCTGAATCAACACCCGCCCCGGTCGGTCGCCGCGGCCGGCACGTCCGGCCACCTGCACCAGTAGCTGCGCCATGCGCTCGGTTGCGCGAAAATCGGCGCTGTACAGTCCGCCGTCGGCATCGAGGACACCGACCAGCGTGACCCGCGGGAAGTGATGCCCCTTGGCCAGCATCTGCGTACCGACCAGGATCGCTGCCTCGGCCGCGTGCAACCGTTCCAGCTGAGCCTGCAGGGCACCCTTGCGGGCCACGGCGTCACGGTCCAGGCGGATCAGCGGATACCCGGCAAAACGCTCCGCCAGAAACTCTTCGAGCTGCTCCGTACCCTGACCGAGGGGGTGCAGATCGCGCGCACCACACGCCGGACACGTCACGGGCACACGGCGCTGCGCCCCGCAATGGTGGCACCACAGTAGGCCACTGCCGCGGTGCACCGTCTGCCGCGCGTCACAGCGCGGGCAATCCGACAGCCAGCCGCAGCTGAAACAGCTCAGCACCGGCGCGAAACCGCGCCGGTTCAGGAACAGCATGACCTGTTCGCCAGCCGCCAGCACCGCTGCGACCCGGTCGAGCAGGGGCTGCGACATGCCGCACTGCAGAGGCTGGTCGCGGATATCCAGCAGGTCGACATGCGGACTCAGTGCGCCGCCGGCACGCTGGTCCAGCCGCAGGTGCCGGTAACGACCAGTCGCAGCATTGCGCAGGCTCTCCAGCGAAGGCGTTGCAGAGCCGAGCACCACCGGACAGCCGGCGCGCTGACCACGCACGATAGCCAGGTCGCGCGCCGAATACCGAAAGCCCTCGGTTTGTTTGAAGGAAGGGTCGTGCTCTTCGTCGACCAGCACCAGACCAAGGTCGGCAACCGGGGTGAAGATCGACGACCGCGTTCCGAGCAGGACGCGCGAAAGACCGCGGTGCAAACGGTGCCAGGTGTGCTCACGCTCGGCTTCGCTCAGGCCCGAGTGCATCATGCGGACAGTCTCGCCGAGTCTCTGCTGAAAGCGTTCGAACAGCTGCGGGGTCAGTGATATCTCGGGCACCAGCACCAGCACCGAGCGCCCCTGGCGCAACACCTCGGCTGCCAACTGCAGGTAGACCTCGGTCTTGCCGCTGCCGGTGACGCCATCGATCAGCGCCACCGCAAAACCACCGACGGCATCACGCAAGGCAGCCAGAACCGCTGACTGTTCCTCGTTGAGCAGCAGCCCCGGGGAGTCCAACAGCAGGGGATCCGGTCGGGCATCGAGCAGGGTCTGCATCACCCAGCCGCGTTTGTGCAACGTGCGCAGCGTGGTCGCGCTTCCCGGCAGGGCGGAACGCATATGAACATGCGAGTCGGCACCACCTGGCCTGGATTCGAGCCAACGCAGTACCTCGGCCTGGCGCGGCGCGCGCGCTGGCGGTGCAGCGGCGTGCAGGGCGCCCGCCGGGCTCAGCATCCAGCCGACCTCTCCGGGAAGTGCCGCCGATTCCGCCTTGCGCAGCCGCAATGGCAACGCCGCCATGATCACCTCGCCGACCGGGTGGTGGTAGTAGCCTGCGGCCCAGGTCAGGAAATCGAGATCGGACTGCCCCAGCAACGGCTCGTCGTCCAGCACGGCTTCGACCGCCTTGATGCGTGCCGCGGCGCAGTCGCTGCCGTTCGCCACCGCGACCACCAACCCGATCACACGCGTTCGGCCGAAAGACACACGCACGCGCACCCCGACACCCAGTCGCATACCGGCAGGTATCGAATAGTCGAAAAGGGAATGCAGCGGCGCCGCCACGGCGACCCGCGCGATGCAATCGGTCATCGCCGCACTGTACCAGTCGAAACCAGCGCGCGGCAGCCGCAATCGTCACGACAATCAGATGCTTAGCGCGGCTCGAACAGTGCCTGTGGATAACTTTGTGGAGTAATCCCGCGAAGCCGGGTCTGCAACGTGAATTAGGTCGTTTGGGCGGCAATTGTCCGAAAACTGCGCAAGCCCACTTTTTTCTGCAAAAACATCGTGTTAAAAAATTTCACTAGATGCTAATGGAAGCCTCCTGGGCAGGCACCTGGCGCACAGTCCCTTGCACGCGAATTGTGCATAAGTCAAGGGCCCCGATGTGGCAATGGCGCCGCCAGCGCGTACAAGACCCATGGTGGTCTAGAAAACATCGGGCGCCGCGGCGACCGACAGACTGCGGCAACCGATGAAGCCGGACCGATCCGAAGCGCATCGCGACGGACCCGGCGCCAAAAAACGGCGCGGCCGGCATCGAACCACGGACCCATGGCG
>JAGRHB010000638.1 GCA_020445245.1 Gammaproteobacteria bacterium | reverse complement strand
CATCTCGCAACGCATCGCGGCGCGCGATCAATTGTTCGCGCTGTTTGCCAAGGTCCTCGATCGAGGCCAGGGCTTCGTGCAGTTGACGGCGTGCGGTGTCCATGTCGGTCGCACCCTGTTCGATCTGCTGCGAAATATCCTGCGCGTCGTGCTCTAGCCCTTCGAGCCGATGCCGGATCTGTTCGGCACGCGCCTGCTTGCCACTCAGCAGTGCGCGCACTTCGCCGACCAGCCGCTGGGCCGCTTCGAGCTCGCGCTGCTGCACCTCGCGCGCCTGCTCGGCCTCGACCAGAGCCTGGCGGTCATCGGCAAGCTGTGCAGCCAATTTCTCCACACGCGGCTCCAGGTCGGCCAGTCGCTGCGTCAGATCGCGGATCTCCTGCTCGCGTGCCAGCACGCCCGCGCGCGCATCGGCACCACGCTGCACGCTGAGCCAGCCACGGCCGATCCGCAGGCCATCCGGGGTGACGAAACACTCACCTGCGGCGAGGGTGTCGCGGCGAGCCAGGGCATCAGCGAGATCCTCGGCAACGAGCATCGTATTGAGAACATGGGCCAGCACACCGGCGCCTTTGACGAAC
>JAGRHB010000637.1 GCA_020445245.1 Gammaproteobacteria bacterium | reverse complement strand
GTCAGGGATTTCTCGCGCCGCGTGTCCCGGCCGTGTTCTCGCCGCTGGAGTTCAAGGACGTGAAGGTCTGCGCGCAGACCGGCACAACCAATCGCGACAACGCCGCCGACTTCCTGACGACGAACAACGTCACGCACGAGATCGTCGAGGTCGGCAGTCCCGACGAGATGATCGACGCCTATCAGAAAGGGCGTTGCAACGTGCTGACGGCCGATTCATCGCAATTGCATGCGCTGCAGATCAGGCTGGCCAAGCCCGGCGACAGCGTGATCCTGCCCGACATCATCTCGAAGGAGCCGCTGGGGCCAGTGGTGCGCCAGGACGATCCGCAATGGTTCGAGATCGTCAAATGGACCAATTTCGCCATGCTCGAAGCAGAGGAGTTGGGCGTAACGTCGAAGAACCTCGATGCTGCGCTGAATTCGAAGAAACCCGCCGTGCGCCGCCTCGTCGGCACGGATGGCGCATTCGGCGAACAGATCGGCCTGACCAAGGACTGGGTCGCGCGCATCGTGCGGGCGGTCGGCAATTACGGCGAAAGCTTCGAGCGCAACGTGGGGTCTAAGTCGAGCCTGGGCATTC
>JAGRHB010000636.1 GCA_020445245.1 Gammaproteobacteria bacterium | reverse complement strand
GAAGCCCATCGCGAAATAGATGTAGCCCTTGGGAATGTGGACCTGGAAGGCCTCGCCGATCAGCGCCATGCCGATCATCGTCAGAAAGCTCAGCGCCAGCATCTTGATGCTGGGATGGCGGTCGACGAAGTCGGCGATGATGTGCGACATGAACATCATCATCAGCACGGCGATGACGATCGCCAGTGCCATCACGAAGAAGTCGTTGGCGAGGCCGACTGCGGTGATCACCGAGTCGAGCGAGAAGATGATGTCGATCAGTGCGATCTGGATCATGATGGAAACAATGCCCAGCTTCAGGTTGACGGTCGGTGCGTGCGCCTCTTCCTCTTCGCCTTCGAGGCTGTTGTAGATCTCCACGCTGCTTTTCCACAGCAGAAAGAGTCCACCGCCCAGCAAAATCAGGTCGCGGCCCGAGAAGCTCTGTTCCATCACCGTCAGCAGGGGTTCGGCAAGCTTCATCACCCAGGTGATCGAGAACAGCAGCGCGATGCGGGTCACCATCGCCAGAGCCAGCCCCAGGGTGCGGGCGCGGCGGCGCATTGACTCGGGCAGGCGCCCCACCAGGATGCTGATGAAGAT
>JAGRHB010000635.1 GCA_020445245.1 Gammaproteobacteria bacterium | reverse complement strand
AGCGCACGCCCAGGTCGCGCAGGATATTCTCGGCGGAGGGGCCGGAGCGGCGCTGCGCCTGTTCGCGCGCCAGTTCGCGGTCGATGGCCGCCTGGTTGAGGTCGAGGAAAGTGAGCGGCTCCAGTTCATCGCGCAGGGCGCGTTCGAACAGGCTGCGCAGGCTGGCCTTGGTGATGGGGCGGCCGCCCAGCCCGGCCACTACCGTGTAGGCGTGCAGCGAGATGCCGGACAGCGCCATGCGCAGGTTGTGCGAGACGATGCCGCCGATGCCCACCGCCAGCGACTTCTCGATCACCACCAGGCGCTTGGCGTGCGACAGCAGCTCGTGCAGTTCGTCGCTCGGGAAGGGGCGGAAGGAGAGGATGGCCGCGGCGCCGATGGCGTAGCCGTCATCGCGCAGTTCGTCGACGACGTCCTTGATGGTGCCGTTCACCGAACCGAGCGCGACGACGATGGTCTTGGCGTCCTCGGCGCGATAGGTGCGCATCAGGCCGCCCGATTCGCGCCCGAACACCTCCCTGAATTCCGCCGAAAGCTGCGGGATCAGCTCGAGCGCGCGCATCTGCTTGTGGTGGGCGAGGTA
>JAGRHB010000634.1 GCA_020445245.1 Gammaproteobacteria bacterium | reverse complement strand
AGGGACTTCCGCCCGAAAACGGAGCACCGGGCCGGGAAACCGCCCGCGTGAATGGAGTCAAACTCGGGGAAACCTTCCGGTGAATGCACCGATGGCAATCCCGAGCGAAGCCTCGCGAGAGGAACGTGTAGAGACTTGACGGCTCCCACCTAAGGCCAGACGGCTAGGGTGAAGAGAAAGTCCAGCGCACGAACGGCCGAGCGGCCGGCGGCGAAAGCCGAAGTGTGACGAAAATCCCTCGGTGGCGACACCGTGCCGGTTCGACCCCGGCTCTGGGCACCATATCGACGACCGATCGATGCCGACGACCCGTCCGCACGTCGCGTGTCCGTTCATCCACTCCCCAGGCCGGCGCGGCCGTCCCATCGCATCGATAGCCGTGTGGCCTGGGCGCGAGAGATCGACCGATGCGCGGGTGGCGCGCCCGGCGGTTCCGAGAGAGGTCCGTCACCGATGGCATCGCATGGGTCTCAGCACGGGGGTGGGCCGATCGTGCGCCGGTCGCGGTGCCGCACGCCGGTCGTCTCATCCTGCATCCCGGTCTAAGAGGGCGTCCAGGTGCTAGGCAGATGCCGAACGACAA
>JAGRHB010000633.1 GCA_020445245.1 Gammaproteobacteria bacterium | reverse complement strand
CAGCACGCGCTTCGCGCCTACACGCCGCGCGAGGAAAAGGCGGTGAAGACGGCCGCCGATACCTTCCGCCCCAATCCCGACTTCGACACCTTCGACGCGATCACCAAGCTCGGCGTCGGCGAGGCGCTGGTCTCCACGCTGCAGGCCAAGGGCGTGCCGTCCATGGTCCAGCGCACGCTGATCCGCCCGCCGTCGTCGCGCCTCGGCCCGCTGACCGATGCGGAGCGCGCGCAGGTCGTCGCCACCAGCCCGGTCGCCGGCCAGTACGACAAGGCCATCGACCGCGAATCGGCCTACGAGGTGCTCGCCAAGCGCGCCGAGGACATGGCGAAGGCCGAGGAGGAGAAGCGCAAGCGCGAGGAAGCGGAAAAGGCGCGCGAGGCCGAGGAGAAGGAACGCGAAGCCGAGGAAAAGAAGGCGGCGCGCCGCTCGTCCTCCGGCTATCAGCGCCAGACGGTGACGGAGGCGGCGATGAAATCCATCGTCCGTTCCGTGAGCACGTCGCTCGGGCGCGCGCTGGTGCGCGGCATCCTGGGCAGCCTGCGCCGCTAGGCCTCTTTGCCGGCAGCGAAAGGGCTCGCCGG
>JAGRHB010000632.1 GCA_020445245.1 Gammaproteobacteria bacterium | reverse complement strand
CAACGCCTCGAAAATCGCCAGCGGCCCGTTGGTGGCGGTTTCAGCTAACTCGCCGTTTCTATTCGGCAAGGATTTGTGGGCGGAAACCCGAATTCCCCTGTTCGAACAAGCGGTCTCGGTCAATGAATGGGACTATTCCGAACGCGTCACCTTCGGCGTCAGCTATCTGGTACAGTCGTTGGAGGAATGCTTTCTTTCGAACATCCAGCGATATCCGGTCTTGCTGCCGCGGCTGAGCGACGATCCGGCCGCACGGCTCAATCACGTTCGCTTGCACAACGGCACTATCTGGCGCTGGAACCGGCCGTTGATCGGCTACGAAGCCGACGGACGGCCCCATTTGCGGATCGAAAACCGGGTCGTTCCGGCAGGCCCAACCATGATCGATAACGTCGCCAATGCGGCACTGTACTACGGCGTCACGGCGGCATTGGCGCACCAAAAAGAACCGCCCGAACTCGACATCCTTTTTAGCCAAGCGCGCGACAATTTCTATGCCGCCGCACGGCTTGGCCTCGATGCTGATTTCGAGTGGTTCGAGGGCCGCAAAAGGAAGGTTCGCGACCTCATTCTGGAAGAAATTCT
>JAGRHB010000631.1 GCA_020445245.1 Gammaproteobacteria bacterium | reverse complement strand
GGCGGCATTGGTGTGGCGCCGCCGGACGGCGCCGTGCGCGGGGCCATGGCGATGCCAAGCGGATCCGCGACCGGGTCGGCGGTCTCGACCGACGCCGCGGCCCGCAGCGCGGCGAGTGCATCCGGTGGCACGCCGCCCGGCGCCGCGGACGCCCTCGGCGCCTGCGGCAACAAGGTGGCCTCCTGCCGGCCCTCGCCCTGCTGCAACAGTTCGGCGAACGCATCGGTCTCCGGCATCATCCCCTGCTCGGCGAGGAGCGACTTTGCCGCCTGCGGCAAGGTCATGCCGCCCGCCAGCATCTGTTCGAGCCGCTGCAGCAACACCGGCGGCAGCTGCATCAGCATGCCCTGGAGTTCGGCGCCAAAGCCGTCTCCAGACAGCAGTTCGTCGCGTACCAGGCCCTCCAGCGTCGCTACCGGGTCGGCCGACGCCTTAACCGCCTTCGCACCGTCGGCGAGGCCGGCGACATTGAACAATTGCGCCATCTGCAGCATCAGATCAGTCCCGTCGTTGCCATTGCCCGTTACAAAGCAGGCTCCGTGCCATGCGGCGGACTGACGGGACCAACGCCTGAATACCGGACTG
>JAGRHB010000630.1 GCA_020445245.1 Gammaproteobacteria bacterium | reverse complement strand
ACATTGACAGTGCCGCCAGGGTGCCGGCCGTCTGCGCCGACCAGCGCACGTCGAGGCGATCGTTGACCGCTGCGGTCACCAGCTCCCGGTTGTCAGTCAGCCAGCGTACGAGCCCGGTCGCCAGCGCCAGGTTGGCGGCCTGGCCGACCTGGGCGTTGGTGAGCCAGTGATGGCCGCCGATCATCGCGATGCGACCGCCCGATCCGCCCTCTCCGCGCTGCAGCAGGACGCCGACAGTGACCGGGCCGGCGTGTTCACCGCGCGCGGGATCGCGCGAGACGGTGCCGCGCAGCTCGCCGGTCTCGTTCCAGCTGCGCGGACTGCTGCGCAGCTGTCCCACCGTGGTCCAGTCTCCGCCGTCCTGGGCATCGATACCGCGTGCCCGGTGCAATACAGCGTGCCCGTCGGCCGAGTCCAGCCGTACCACGTCGGGCAGTGGGCCGACGATGGCGTTCTCCGGCTGCTCCAGCGCGTGGTCGGCGGCCGCGGCATCGACGACGATCCCGGGCAGCGGCGTAAGGCCGAGTTCGGTCACCGCCCATGCCGGGAAGACGTCGTCGAACAGCCACATCAGCGCGCCGCCGCG
>JAGRHB010000629.1 GCA_020445245.1 Gammaproteobacteria bacterium | reverse complement strand
GTCGACAAGCTCGACGCCGCGCACCGCTGAGCCGCCGCGGCCCGCCCGATTTCCCATAGCCCCATGCCCAGGAGCCACTGAAATGAGCGAAATGCAGGACTACAAGTCGCGTCTTTCGGACCCCGCGAGCCGCAAGCTCGGCACCTTCTCCTACCTGCCGCCGATGGACGCGGACCAGATCCGCCGGCAGATCCAGTACATCGTCGACAAGGGCTGGAACCCGGCGATCGAGCACACCGAGCCCGAGCAGGCCGGCAGCGTCTACTGGTACATGTGGAAGCTGCCGATGTTCGGCGAGACCGAGGTCGACCGCATCCTCGGCGAGATCGAAGCGTGCAAGAAGGCCAACCCCGGCCACCACGTGCGGCTGATCGGCTACGACAACATCAAGCAGTCGCAGGGCGCGAACATGATCGTGCACCGCGCGCCGATCGCGGCCTGAGCCGCGCGGCCGCCGGGGGCAGGAGAGCGACGATGAGCGAGACCGCGTACCGCGTCCGCGAGCAGCCGTACTACCGCAGCGTCGGCGCCGAGGTCGCGCTGTTCGAGGCCGCGTACGGCGTGCGCATGCCGGTCATGCTCAAGGG
>JAGRHB010000062.1 GCA_020445245.1 Gammaproteobacteria bacterium | reverse complement strand
CGGAAGAGCCGCGCAGTGGGGTGATGCTGCCAGCCGGCAGGGTCGTGCACAGGTCCAGATCAGGCCCCTGGTTGCGCAGCTCGAGTTCCAGGCTCATACCGGGCGCCGTGCATTCATCATGCGACCGACCATGCCGTAGCTGACCACGATGGTGGTCAGGGAGATCGCCAGCAACAGCAGCGACATCGCGTTTGCCCCGGCGAGATCGAACGCCTGGGTACGGTCGTAGATCGAGATTGCGACCGTCTTGGTCTCGCCCGGGATATTGCCGCCGACCATCAGTACCACGCCGAACTCGCCCAAGGTATGCGCGAACGTGATCACCGCCGCGGACAACATGCCCGGCCATGAGAGTGGCAGGTCGATGCGTAAGAAGCGCTGCCAGAAGCCAAGACCGCAGCACTGCCCGGCCTCACGCACCTCGAGCGGGATGGCCTCGAAGGCACGCTGGATCGGCTGCACCGCGAACGGGATGTTGAATATGATCGAGGCCAGCACCAGTCCGCTGAAGCTGAATACCAGCGGTTGCCCGAAAAGCTGCTCATAGGTCTGTCCAAGCCAGCTCTGGCGCCCAAGGACGATCAGCAGATAAAAGCCGATGACGGTCGGCGGCAACACCAGCGGGAGGGCGATCAGTCCCTCCACCCATGGCTTGATGCCGCGTCTGGTGGTCGCCAGCCAGTATGCGGCGGGGATCGACAGCGGCAGCAGCAGGGCCAGGGTGACCAGCGCCAGTTGCAGACTGAGTGAAAAGGACTGCCAGTCCAAGCCCGTTACTCCTTCATCGGTTCATCAGGCACGACGAAACCGAAATCGGCCAGGGTCCTGCGAGCCTCGCTTGTCTGCAGAAAACGATAGAAGGCACCGGCGGTGGCGCCGGCGTTGCGCAGCAACACCATGCGCTGGCGCAGCGGTTCGTCGGAATGCCAGCCGGCCGGTATCGTGGCGAAGGTGCCGAGGGCCGCCAGCTGGGGCGCTTTCGACAGCGACAGTGGAATGATGCCGCCGTCGGTGGAGCCGGAACTGGCGAACTGTGCGGCCTGTGCGGCGTTCTCGCCCAGTACCAGCATCGGCTGGATCTGCGGCCACAAGCCGGCGGTCCGCAGCGCGGCGCGTGCGGCGCGGCCGTAGGGGGCGTGTTCCGGGTTCGCTATCGCAAACCGGTGCAGCCGGCCCTGCGCGATCGATTGGTTCAGGTGATTGAGTTGTTCGTCGGCGGTCAGTATCGAGCCGTGCGGCGCGAACACCACAATGCGACCGACGGCATAAAGCGACCCGCGGTCGCGCGTCAGACCCTGATCGGCGAGGCGAAAGACATAGTTCTCGTCGGCCGACAGGAAGACCTCGAACGGGGCGCCATTCTCGATCTGCGTTGTGAAGTTGCCGGAGGAGCCGAAGCTGATCCTGACGGCATTGCCTGTGGTCGCCTCGAAGTCTTCGGCCAGCCGTTCCAGCGCGAACCTCAGGTCGGCGGCAGCGGCGATGACGGGTACCTCGCTGGCCGTGGTGCGGCCATGCGTCAGGACGACCAGCGCGATCAGAATCAGGCGCAGCACGGCTGGCATGGAAATCATCCGGAAGGAGTAGGCCGCCGATACTAAAGGGCGCCGGGGGGATGGGCAAATGCGCCGACCGCCTGGTTGGACAGGCCTGCACGACATGGCGCCAAGCTGCTCGGCGACGATGGTGGTGCAATCGAGCTGGGCGGGCATCGAATGGTTGCTACGATCCGGAGGTGTCGGAACGGGTCTCCGGGACGGTGTACCATGGCAGTCGTACATTATCAGGGCATGCCGCCGTCTGGCGATGGGTCTGACAGCCGACGCCGAATGCGCGGATGCGACAGTGAGGATGACGTGGTCGATATTACGAAACTGCCGGACAACTTCATTGGCAAAGACGACCGTGAGCACCTCGAGGCATTCGGTGGACATACCATTGCGCGGGGCAGGGCGACGCGATGGCACTGGGCGAGAACCCCGGCCGGTGATGACTGCTTCGAGATGTTTGCCGGCGGTGTCGATGAGCATCGTGTCGCGCACGTGGTGCGTGATCGTGCAGCGGATTGTTTTCGCGTATTCGATGCCGACAACCGCGAACTGGTCAACGGTGAACTCGGGCACATCATGGCTGCACTGGAGCAGTTTCTCGCCGCGCGGCACGGTGAATTGCCTGATGCCCCTGCCTGAAAGTGGGTCCGCTGCCGATTAAGCAGGCCACCGGGGGATCCGGAACGACTCGACGAGAAAGTCGATGAGCAGTCTGACCTTGGGCGACACGTGCTTGCGTGTAGGGTAGACGGCGTGGATATCCATCTCCAGCGAACGATACTGGGGTAGCACCTCGACCAAGCGGCCGGCCTCGATGTCGGGTCCGACCAGAAAGGTCGGTTGCAGCACGATACCCTGGTGCAGCAGCGCCCCGACCCGGCAGGTATCACCGTTGTTGGTTCGCATCGTTGGCCTGACCTTGACCGTCACCGCGCCACCCGGTCCCTCGAAGGGCCACTCGTCACCGTACTCGAAATAGCTGTAGGCGAGCGTCGCGTGTTCGGCGAGTTCGTCCGGGCGATGCGGCGTCCCGGCGTGCGCCAGGTACTGGGGTGACGCGCACAGCACCAGCCGTGTTGTTGCAAGCTTGCGTGCGATCAGCGACGACCCCGGTAGCTGCCCGATACGCACGGCGAGATCGTAGCCTTCCTCGACGAGATCGATGACCCTGTCGGCCAGGGTCACGTCGAGCGAAACGCGCGGGTGCATCGCCTTGAATGCCCCCCAAAGTTCAGCCAGGTGCAGGATGCCGAAGGTCAGCGGCGCGTTGATTCTTACCTGCCCGACCGCTTCGCCACCGCGCTCGGTAACCTCCGCCTCGGCCGCGTCGACCTCGGTCAACAGCGCTTTGCAGCGCGCGTAGAACACCTCGCCCTCTTCGGTCAGCGACAGCCGCCGTGTGGTCCTGTGCAACAGCCGCACACCGAGTCGCGCCTCGAGTTGGCCGAGATGGCGCGAGACTGCCGCCTTCGACAGGGCAAGCGCGTCAGCGGCCTTGACGAAGCTTCCCAGGTCGACGACCGCCACCAGTGACTGCATTTCGATGAACTTGTCCATTGTCACTCAAATAGTAACAGTGCATCTCAAGAAATACAGTTTATATAGAAAAACGTAACGACTATCTTGTCATCACCCGGTAACGGATTCGGCACGTCGCCGCACCCGAACTTATTGATACGACAAGCACACCGATCTAAGGAGAAACTGTCATGGCAAACGCACTCGTTCAGAAAATCACAGCGACTCAGGCCGGCTGGGCGCCGCTGGCCCTGCGTATCCCCGTCGGGATCATCCTCGCCGCCCATGGTGGACAGAAGCTGTTCGGCTGGTTCGGCGGCCACGGTCTCGAAGGCACTGGCCAGTGGATGGCCTCGATCGGGCTCGAGCCCGGCTACCTGATGGCATTGCTCGCCGGCAGTGCCGAGTTCTTCGGCGGTCTCGCGTTGCTGCTCGGCTTACTGGTGCGCCCGGCCGCGGTTGTCCTGGCCGTGACCATGATCGTGGCAATCTTCGCGGCCCACGCCGGCAACGGACTGTTCATGAGCAACAACGGCTATGAATTCGCGCTGGCACTGCTGGCGGCAACCGTGTCGCTGGCGCTGAGCGGTGCGGGCCGCGCCTCCGTCGATGCCGTGCTGGCCAAGCGCTGATAGCGCACCGCAGCGATAACGATCCCGGCCGGGGCAGATTCGCCCCGGCACGACCGGAGCCTCGACATGTCCCCACTGCCCACTCTGTTCGTTTCCCATGGCGCACCGACTTTCGCCCGCAATCCAGGTCGCGCCGGTCCCCTGCTGACGGCTCTGGGCAGGGCACTGCCGCGACCTGCCGCAGTGCTCGTGGTCTCGCCCCATTGGACAACGCCGCACCCACGGGTCGCCATCGGGCCGCGGCTGCGGACCATTCATGACTTCGGCGGCTTCGACCCGGTGCTGTACGAGATCGAGTATCCGGCCGCCGGGCACCCGGAACTGGCCGGGCGAGCCCTCGACGTGTTGCGGGCCGTCGGCTGGACAGCCGAGGCTGATGCCATCCGCGGTCTGGACCACGGTGCCTGGGTACCCCTGACCTATCTCTATCCCGAGGCCGAAGTGCCCGTCTTCCAGGTGTCGATGCCCGCTCGTCTGAACGCCGAGAAGGCCTTCGCGTTCGGGCAGGCATTGGCACCGCTCGCGGCTGAAGGCGTGCTGATCGTCGGCTCGGGGAGCCTGACGCACAATCTCTACGAGTTCGGCGCCCATGGTGCTGACGAAGCCTACGTGGCGGCGTTCGCGGAGTGGGTTCGTCGGGCGATCGTCAACCGCGAACGCGATCGGTTGGTCAGCGCCTTGGCGATCGCGCCGCATGCCCGCCGCGCACATCCGACACCCGAGCATTTCTGGCCATTGCTGATCGCCCTCGGTGCGTCGAACAAACCATGGCCGGCGACCATTCTCGAGGGCGGCATCGACCACAGGATACTGGCCATGGACGCCTATGTGTTTGGCCAGTCGGTCAATCTGGAGATGCCACCGGTCGGTGCAACCGGGACCGCAGCGTGAAAGGGCAGGCCATGACCGATCCCGGCCGCACAGCGGTAGGGCAAGAACTAACCTGGGTGCACAACAACGCGAGCGGCTGTTGACGGCACCAGCCGTTCCCGAGACCCCAATTGTTGTCCGCGTGGTCAGAATGTCACATATGCGCTGGGAGAGATTCGAACGCTCTTCGATTCTCGCGGCGGTCTTAGCCGACTCGCCGGGGTTCGTTAAGGCGCATGCACTTCTGGTACTCGACTATGTGCATCACCACCGCCAGATCGACTGAGATACGAGAAACCGGTGTTCGTCGTAGACGTAGGTTTCCTCGACCAGGAACAGGCGTTTTTGCCCCTGGCCGATCAGGCATATGCTCGGCGACAGCGCGTAGCTGGTCGGCTCGGTCGGCATTTTCCAGCGATGAAAGGTCAGTCCCGCGATCGGCGTGTCGAGTCCGTTCACCCCTATGCTCCATCGGGCAATTCTTTCCGCCAGGCTGATACGCTTGCCCTGCGGGCTACCCACTTGTTTCTCTCTCACAGTATTCATCTTATTGCCCATAGAAACCGGCACTCTGGACCAGCAGGTGCCCGCGGCTGTCCGACAATGGCGAGAACGTGATCTGGAAGGAGATGGTCACTCGATACCGAGTGGGTGGCTTTCGCGATTCCCCAGCCGGACGATGTGGATGTGAACGAAATCCTGTTCCGCCCGACAGTTCAGCCAGAGTGAAATGGATTCCGGAAGAAAGCGTCGCAGTGTGAACGACGCGATGAAGCCCGCGCTACCGCTGTGCGCTTTTCCGATGCTCTTGTGGGCTCAAGCCCCGCACCCGCTTAAATGCCGCGCTGAATGCGAATGGTGTTGCGTATCCCACTTTCTCTGCGACTGTGCCCACGGTTTCGTTCGGTCTGCACAACAGGTCCGCTGCCAATGCCATTCGCCAGTTCTTGAGAAAGGTCATCGGCGGTTCGCCGACAAGGTCCTGGAAACGACGGGAAAGGGACGCCCGCGATGCACCAGCCTCGGAAGCGAGCGCATCGAGCGTCCAGGACCTATCCGGCCTCGCGTGCATCAAGCGAAGTGCCCGTTCCACAATTCGGTCGCCCTGATACCGCCACCACTCGGGGCTGGTGGTGTCGCGTCTACCGAACCACGCTTTCAGCACCGCGGTCAGCAACAAATCGAGCAGTCGATCCAACACGGCAGCCTGGCCCGGTTCGTCCTTGACCATCTCGTCTCCCAGCAACGGGACGATGGGCGAGTCCCACTCATCATGGGAAACGGTCAGCACGGGCGGTAGTGCCCGCAAAAGACGATCACTGATATCACTCAGGTGTTCGTAGGCACCGACCAGGAAGAGGGTGTCCCCATCAGGATCGTTTCCCCAGGTACGAATGCCATGCGTCATTTCTTCCAACAGCGAGTTGCCGTCAAGGTCACAGCAGTGCTGGCCAGGATGTATGACCACGGATGGTGGTGTGGTTGGTGAGTCACTCACATTGTAGTGGTCGGGGCCCCGAGTAATCGCAATATCACCCGGGCCGATGCGCACCGCCTCGCCATCGTCCGGGATTATCCAAAACTCCCCTACGACACCAGCGATCAAGGTCAACGGTGACTCCGCCAGGATTCTCAGCGACCAGGGCGACCGCATGACAGCCCGCAGGGCGAACGCGCCCCGTGCTCGGGGTGCGTCAAGTAGACCGCCTAGGCTGTCCATGGATCTATTCGATACGAATGCGTATGCATCTGAGCACCTCGCGCATGGGCGTGGAACCGTTCCGTTTCTAGTCTTATCACCGTCGGCATCATCAATCCAACAGCCAAGAGGAACTTGCCATGCCCAACCGACTGATCGAACCTGAACTCAACCCCGGAATCACCCTCGTTACTGGTGGAACCGGTAAGACCGGCCGCCGTGTGGCCGAAAGGTTGCAGGCCCGAGGACGGAGAATACGAATCGGCTCTCGCTCGGGTAATCCTGCGTTCGACTGGAGCGACCAAGGCACCTGGCCAGCAGCCCTGCTTGATGTGACAGCTGTTTACATCACTTTTGTACCAGATCTTGCGGTCCCAGGCGCCGCTGAGGTCATCCGGCGGTTCACCAGGTTGGCGGTTGAGTCTGGTGTGCAGCGCCTGGTTTTGTTGTCGGGACGCGGTGAAGAGGGGGCCCAGGCCTGCGAGCGGATCGTGCAGGAAGCCGGCGTCGCCTGGACAATCGTCCGTGCCGGCTGGTTCAGCCAGAATTTCTCTGAAGGGGAATTCCTTGGCATGGTGAAGGACGGCACTATCACGCTGCCGGCTGGGGATATCACGGAGCCGTTCGTCGACGTCGACGATATCGCGGACGTCGCCGTGGGAGCCCTTACTGAAGAGGGACATGAGAACGAGATCTATGAAGTCACCGGGCCGCGGTTGATGACCTTCTCCGACGTGGCGAAAGAGATCTCGCAGGCCACTGGCCGAGAGGTCAAGTTCGTGCAGATCCCAAAAGAGGCATTTAACCAGGCCGTTCGCGAATCAGGGGCGCCAGACGAGTATGCCTGGCTCCTCAACTATCTGTTCGAAACCGTGCTCGATGGGCGCAATGCCTATCTCTGCGACGGTGTGCAACGCGCATTGGGCCGAGCCCCAAATGACTTCACTGATTTCGCACGCCAGATCGCGGAAAGCGGCATCTGGGATTCTTCCGGCAGCGACAAGGCGGCGTGACACAGACCTCCTTGGGAAGTGAGTAATATGAGCAAAGATGATTAGAAGAATTTGCATTATCGGCGCTTCGGGAAAGCTTGGGCGGTACATGGTGCAGCACGCGCTGGATCGAGGTTACGACGTGGTCGGTGTATGCCGGAAAAAAAGCGCTGAGAAGCTTGATGCATTCAAGGGGCGGATAGCTATCGTGCCGGGAGCGACCAATGACCGCGAGGTCATCGCGCAGGCGCTTGCGGGGTGCGATGGGGTGCTCACCGTCTTGGTCCCGTGGGGTGTCCAGCAGTACGCGACGGGCACCGCGCAGGCCGTACTGGACTATGCGGAGCCAGGCGCGCGTCTTGTCTTCTCGTGCGGCTGGCATATCACGCGTGACGGCAAGGACGTGTACTCGTGGAAGCTCAAGACCTTTGTGCGTATCTTCGGTTGGCTGGCGCGGCTACTTCGCTTTGCCGATCTCGACGACCAGGTCGAGGCGTGTCGCCGGGTGTTTGCCAGCAGTACTCGGTGGACTGTCGTTCGGGGGAGCGACCTCGAAGAGGGGGAAAGCCAGGGGCTGCCTGTATGGAGCTGTCACGTCGGTGACCCGATCCTCGAAAGCAATTTGACGCGCCGCGTGGACTTTGCGCTGTTCATGGTGCATGCGCTCGAGAACGACGAATTGATACACGAGGCGCCGGCTATTGTTGGTTGTCAGACACACTCAGCCCTTGCACTCGAAGCAAAGGTCGAGCCGGATCATCTTCGGTAACGAGATCGGACCTATGTGGCCTTTCTTCATCACTGTTGTTGGGCGAGAGCATTTCGAATGGATTCGAGGCGCGCTGGGGGGCTATTTTTGGCTACGCAATTCATGCCCCCGAACGTACCCTCAGAGCGACGTCCTTGGGGTCACTTGCGCCGATGGCTGGGGAAGGTTGGCGATGAACGGCTGACGGTGGCTTGCCGACCAGGGGGGCGCCAAGCTTCCCGGTTAAGACAGTGATTTCAATCACTCGAGCCCGCGGAGCCAAATTCCCGCAATGGGAAATCACATTGAGCCAAAACCAAGCTTCTGTGAAGGTTTAGAAATCGTATATATTTTATTGAAAAGTATATAAAAATGGTGGAGGCAGCGACGATCACATCGCCTTATGAACTAATAGCTTGCGCTGCTAAACGCCAGAAATGCCCCCATAGATACCCCCAAATCGCCTTGGCTGATTTTTTCCAATAAATTCAGGCCGCCCGGTGCCCCAACTCGCTGAGTTTCTCCAGGGTATCGGGAAACTTCCTCACCATTAGAATCAAAGCAGCGGCCTGGGCATTGGGCCGCGCCCGCCCTTGCTCCCAGTTCTCCAAGGTGCGTGTCGATACGCGTAGGCGGCGGGCAAACACGGCGCGGGAGACGTGCATACGTTCGCGCGTGTCACGGATGAGATCCGCGTCCACGTCGAGCGGGGGTAGGTCCTCGACCTCATGCGAGCGTAGCGTGATTTTCCCCTCGCGCTGCTGCTGCATGGCGTCGACGCCTTCCATCAGTTCATCGAAC
>JAGRHB010000628.1 GCA_020445245.1 Gammaproteobacteria bacterium | reverse complement strand
CAGGCGCGCGGCCTTCATCGGCGGGATGACGTTGACGACGTCGGCCTGGATGGTCTCGGCCTCGGTCTCCACGCGCATGGTCTTCGCATCGACCTTCAGCACTCGGCCGCCCTGGCTGCCGCGGATCCACGCGATGCCGCTGGCGCCGTCGGCGTGGCGCTTCAGCTCGGCGCCGGCGCTGATCTTCTGCGCGTAGTCGGGCGGCGGGTTGAAGCCGTACAGCCGGTTCCAGCCGAGCATCATCGTCTGGTCGGTGACGAAGCCGTCCTTGGGGTCGGCGATGATGACCTTGGCCGCCGGGTTGTGCTGCTGGAACCATTCGGCCATCAGCGCCGCGCGCTCGTACGGCCCGGGCGGGCAGCGGTACGGGTTGGGGGGCGCCGCGATGACGAAGACACCGCCCGGGCGCATGGCCTGCAGCTGGCGCGCCAGCAGCGCGGTCTGCGCGCCGGGGATCCAGCCCGAGGGCATGCGCGTCTCGGCCACCTCGCGGCTGTAGCCGGGAATGGCGTCGTACATCAACTCGATGCCGGGCGAGACGATCAGGCGGTCGTAGGGCAGTGTCCGGCCGCCGGCGGTGCGCAGCAC
>JAGRHB010000627.1 GCA_020445245.1 Gammaproteobacteria bacterium | reverse complement strand
CCAGCCTGCCTGAACGACCGTGCGGTTCGCTTGGTGTCGACCGTGCCGGTTGTCGTTCCGGTCTCGAGTCGTCAGGGGGGAGCGATGTTACGCCGAAACCTCGGCGACGCAAGCGCTAAATCGGCAAATCTGACGTCACAGGAAATCGATCGTGAAGCCGGTTGCCAGGCTGCCCGGATCGGCGAAGTCGAGGCCGATAGTGAACACTTCGGCCGGAGCAACGAGCTGTCCTTCCGGTGGTGGAGGGAAGCGGTATTCCTGTGGCGACAGGCGGCGTCGCACCAACACGTTGCCGTTGGTGTCGAGCAGCGACAATTGTATGTCCGGCAGGCGCTGCGCCAGGCTGGCACCGTTGCGTACGCTCGCACTGAGACTCAGCGTGCCCGGTTCGTTCGTGGCCGGCCGAATGTCGCGCTGCAGTACCTCGAACGCGTGAGGTGCATATACGGTCGTCGGTCGGCACGCGACCATGTCGCACAAGGCGCCCAACTGTGGAAACTCGCGCAGCAACTCGGTGCGCTGTTGCCACGCGATCTGCAGGCCGAGCAGCAGTCCCAACAGCGTCGCGAGCACCGCGTACCACCGGCG
>JAGRHB010000626.1 GCA_020445245.1 Gammaproteobacteria bacterium | reverse complement strand
ATTCCGTTTTCGGTGTTGTTCGCAACGCTGGCCATGGGCTACTTCGGGATCTCGGCCAACCTGATGTCACTCGGTGGCCTGGCGATCGCGATCGGCATGATGGTCGACGGCGCGATCGTGATGGCGGAAAACGTTGACCGCCTGCTGCACGAAACGGACCCGGATGAGCCGCGGCATCGCACCGTTGCCCGTGCCTGCCGTGAGGTGGCACGCCCGATCCTGTTCGCGATTACCATTGTCGTCATCGTATTCCTGCCACTGTTCACGCTGCAGGGTGTCGAGGGCAAGACGTTTCGGCCACTGGCCTACACGGTGGCACTGGCCATGTTCGGCTCACTATTGTTCGCGGTGATTGCCGCCCCGGTGTTCGCCGACCTGTTCATGCGCCGGCGCAAGGCCTGGCGTGAACAGCAGGCGAGCGGCAAAGGCAGTCTGCTGGCCCGAGAACCGATCATCGTTCGTGTACTGCTGTATTTCTACAGACCGATGCTGCACTTTTTCGTCCGCCAGCGCTGGCTGGCCGTGTTGCTGGCCGTGGGCATGCTTGCGGTCGGTCTGCGCGTGTTCCCACTGCTGGGCATGGAGTTC
>JAGRHB010000625.1 GCA_020445245.1 Gammaproteobacteria bacterium | reverse complement strand
AAGCCGCCATCATCGACACGCTGATCGCCGAGGGTTCCCATTTCGATGCTGCCTCGAAGGGAGAGATCGCGCTTTGCCTGTCGCGCGGTGCGAAGCCGCATGAAATCTCTTTCGGCAACACGATCAAGCGGGCCTCCGATATCGCCTGGGCTTTTGAAAACGGCATTCGCCTTTTCGCCGCCGATGCCGAAGAGGAAATCGAAAAGATTGCCGAGCATGCGCCGGGTACGGATGTCTATATCCGCCTGATCGTCGATGCGACGGAAGCCGACTGGCCGCTGTCGCGCAAGTTCGGCTGCGCGCGCGACAAGGCGCTGGCACTGCTTGCCAATGCGCAGCGACGAGGCCTGAACCCGGTAGGATTTTCCTTCCATGTGGGTTCGCAAACCCGCAGGCCGGAGATGTGGACCGCGACTCTCGATCAGGTCTCCGCGATCTGGCACGAAGCGGCCGATGCCGGGTTCGCCCTTACCCTCCTCAACATCGGTGGCGGTTTTCCGGCCTTCTACGGCGAGGAAGTAACGCCCGCCACCGCCTATGCGGCCCAGGTCATGGAACTGGTTCGCCAGCGCTTCGGCGATGTGCCGCA
>JAGRHB010000624.1 GCA_020445245.1 Gammaproteobacteria bacterium | reverse complement strand
AAAAAGCCGTCGGACAGGTTCGATCTTGCGGTTCGCGCAGACGCGCCGGATTTTCGCGATTTCATTTATTCACCACCGCTGATTACGCTGAAACCGCGGCTGGCCGTGCCACGAAACCTGAATATCCGTGATCAAGGGCAGGAGGGCGCCTGCACCGGGTTCGGGCTGGCCGCCGTGATTGATCGCCAGGTCAATGAAACCAGGGTTGCGGGCAAGGGCAAGCCCGTCAGTGTCAGCGTGCGCATGTTGTACGAAATGGCGCGCCGCTACGATGAATGGGAAGGGGAGGATTACGAAGGCTCGAGTTGTCGCGGCGCGATCAAGGGCTGGTACAACATGGGGGTGTGCCGCGAAGAGCTGTATCCCTACCAGGGCCGCAAACAGCGCACGTATTCCGTGGCCGCTGCCAAGGACGCCAGGAATTGCACCGTCGGCGCCTACTTCCGGTTGGGTAAACGGATATCCGATTACCACGCCGCGTTGAATGAAACCGGCGCAATCTTCTGCTCGGCCGATGTGCACGTCGGCTGGGATGCGCCGGACAAGACCAGCGGTCTGATCGAATTCGACGCGAAGGCCGAGACGGAATATG
>JAGRHB010000623.1 GCA_020445245.1 Gammaproteobacteria bacterium | reverse complement strand
CTTGATTTCAATGCCGAGAAACCACCAGCCTGTCGGCGAACCGCGCGCAACTCGTCTAATTCTTCTGAGGTGCGGTAGCAACGGAATGCGAGTCCTTTCTCCACAAGTTCGTCAGCGTACCTGGAATAGATCTCGCATCGTTCACTCTGGCGGTAAGGTCCGAACATGCCTCCAATGTCCGGTCCTTCATCCCACGACAGACCCAGCCAGCGCAGGCTGTCAAGAATCGACTGCTCCGACTCCGGTGTGGATCTTGCCCTGTCGGTATCCTCGATGCGCAGCACAAACTGCCCACCGTGCTGGCGTGCAAAACAGAAGTTAAACAGCGCAATATAGGCTGTTCCCACATGTGGATCGCCGGTAGGTGAAGGTGCAATTCGGGTACGAATGGTCATTGATAGTACTCGGTGGTGGTATCGAGTGGCGCGTGGGCTAAATTATTAAAAACAACCTGACTTGAGCTGTACGTATCTAAGCACTCTCTCCTCACCGGAAAAATCCCCGCCCCGACAGTTGGGGCAGACGCGCCGCTTTTGTCGCGTCCTCAACCGGGAGGAATCACCATGTCAATGCACAATCCGTTTGTTCAACT
>JAGRHB010000622.1 GCA_020445245.1 Gammaproteobacteria bacterium | reverse complement strand
ATCGCCAAGGGTCTGGGCGCGGGATACCAGCCGATCGGCGCGATGCTGTGTTCAAGGGCGATCTATAGCGCCATCGAGGGGAACACCGGGTTCTTCCAGCATGGCCACACCTATATCGGGCATCCGGTGGCGACCGCGGCGGGCCTGGCGGTCGTGACCGCCCTGCTGGGGCGCGGCCTGATCCCGCGGGTGCGCGACATGGGCGGGCGGTTGCAGGCGGCGCTGGAGGATCGGCTGGGCCAGCATCCCCATGTCGGCGACATCCGCGGGCGCGGCCTGTTTCGCGGCATCGAACTCGTCGCCGACCGCGAAACCAGGGCCCCGTTCGACCCGGGCACGGGGCTGGCGCGCAAGATCAAGGCGGCCGCCTTCGAGGCCGGGCTGATCTGCTATCCCATGTCGGGCACCCGCGACGGCCGGCTTGGCGATCATGTGCTTCTGGCCCCGCCCTTCATCCTGAGCGGGGACCAGATCGGCGAGGTGGTGGACAAGCTGTCGCTGGCCATCGACCGGGCGTTGTGACGCGACCGCGACCTTATTGTTCGGCCGCGCGCCGTGTCAGAACGGCCGAAACCGGCGCCAGCGCCACGCGTTC
>JAGRHB010000621.1 GCA_020445245.1 Gammaproteobacteria bacterium | reverse complement strand
TGGATCATCGCCTATGGGGCGGTGCAGGCCCTGGCGCCCCGCCTTCTGGCCCGCACAGGCGATACCGTGGCGGCGCGGGTGCGCGCGGCGATCCTGGGGTCCGCGCTGCTGGTGCCGATCCCGTTGGGTCTGGCGGGGCTGAGCCTGCTGGGCGATGGCCCCGCGCCCTGGCTGACGCT
Organism: Gammaproteobacteria bacterium; assembly: GCA_020445245.1. Next base: position 417 of record JAGRHB010000621.1, on the reverse strand, counting down.
TGCGCTGGTGGCGGGGCTCTTGCTGTTCGGTTTCGTCTTTGCCGTCACGTCCTCGCTCCACTCCTATCTGATCCTGGCGTTCGGATCGGCCGATCGGATCACCCGCGACGTCGGCTTCTACTACATGGCAAACGCCGCTGGCCGGCTGGTCGGGACGCTTCTGTCCGGGGTCAGCTACCAGATGGGCGGCCTTCCCCTGTGCCTCGCCACTGCAAGCCTGATGGCCGCCGCAAGCTGGCGCGCCGCCAACCGCCTGCGCCCCGCGTGACCGCCACGCAGAAGGATCGGCTTCGGCCGGTCTCTCGCAGATACCACGCGCTCTGTTGCACAAATCGACTGACGGGTGACCTGCCCCTTTCCTCGGAACGGGCGCTGCTGACCACGATGCCGATGGAACCGATCTTCAGGGTCTGCAGG
>JAGRHB010000620.1 GCA_020445245.1 Gammaproteobacteria bacterium | reverse complement strand
ACGGCCTGCGGATAGACCTGGTGTTCCTGCGCCAGCACGCGCCCGGCAAGCGTCGCCTCGTCGTCGCCATCGAGCACCGGAACGGCGGCCTGGGCGATGATCGGCCCGTGATCGAGATCGGGGGTCACGAAGTGCACCGTACAGCCGTGGATTCTTACACCCTCGGCGAGTGCTCGCCGATGCGTGTGCAGCCCCGGGAAGGTCGGCAGCAGGGAAGGGTGGATATTGATCAGTCGTCCCTGGTAATGGCGGACGAAAGCGTCGCCAAGAATGCGCATGAAACCGGCGAGCACGACCAGGTCGGGGGCGAACTCGTCTATTGCCGCGGCCATGGCAGCGTCGAACTCTTCGCGCCTGGCGAACAGCTTGTGGTCAACGACACGTGTCGGCACGCCGGCGGCGGTGGCCGTCTCGAGGCCGCCAGCGTCTGGGCGGTTGGCGAGGACGCCGACGATGCGCGCCGGCAGCGTGCGGGCGTCGGCCGCGGCGAGCAGTGAGGCCATGTTGCTGCCGCGTCCGGAGATCAGGATCACCACCGATATCATGCGCGGGCCCTGCTCAAGATAGTGGTCAGGTGCCGGTCCGGGAAAAAGCCG
>JAGRHB010000619.1 GCA_020445245.1 Gammaproteobacteria bacterium | reverse complement strand
CAGGGCTTTATCCGGGTTGCTCGAGCAATGGTCGCGCTGGGACTGATATAGCGCTACACGCAAGAAGTTCGCATTACGTTGAAAAACAGAGAGAGCAAACCAAACAGGAGGAGATCCCCACGATGAAACGTATATATGACGACAACTCGTATTCCATCGGCCATACGCCGTTGGTGAAACTGAACCGTGTAACGGAAGGCGCCAAGGCGACCGTGCTGGCCAAGATCGAAGGCCGCAATCCCGCATATTCCGTGAAGTGTCGTATCGGAGCGAGTATGGTCTGGGACGCGGAAAAGCGCGGTGCGCTTAAACGCGGTATGGAAATTATCGAGGCGACCAGCGGCAACACCGGAATCGCCCTGGCGTTTGTGGCCGCGGCACGGGGCTATCCCATAACGCTGGTCATGCCGGACACGATGAGCCTGGAACGCCGGACCGTCCTGGCTGCTTTGGGTGCAAAACTGATCCTTACCCCCGGCGCCGAGGGGATGAAGGGGGCCATTGCGAAAGCAGAGAGCCTTGCGAAATCAGGGCCGGACCACTATTTCCTGCCCCAGCAGTTCAAGAATCCAGCAAACCCGGATATTCATGAGCAG
>JAGRHB010000061.1 GCA_020445245.1 Gammaproteobacteria bacterium | reverse complement strand
TTCTTCATCACCCAGGCGTGCCTGCCATTGCTGGAGCAGTCACCCGATGCCAGTGTGTTGTTCACCACGGACGCGGCCGGACACCAGGGCAAGGCCTACTGGGGCGCGTACGGCGTGTCCAAATTCGCCGTCGAGGGATTGACGCAGACGCTCGCGGCCGAGCTCGACAACAGCGCAATTCGCGTCAACTGCATCGACCCCGGCCCGACCCGCACAGCCATGCGCAAACGGGCGTTTCCCGGTGAAGACAACGCCGACCTGAAAACCCCGGAGACACTGGCCCCGCTCTATTTGTGGGCGATCGGACCGGACAGCCGCGGCACCACAGGACAGCGGCTGACCTGGGACGACTGAGGCGTCGCCGACGGCCTGGCGGCCGGATGCCAGAGGGCTGGATCACGGTGGCAGACTGAGCAGGGCCGGATCCGGCTCAAGTCGCTTGTTGCGCTGACGCTACAGCCTGCATGACTGCAAGGCCCGACGCGCGATCAAGGGACTCTGACGACAACGTAAACATCCCGCTCGAACAGGTAAAGATCGTCTTTGCCGCCGTCCCACTTTCACTGGCGGCGAATCTGATCAACAGCATCATTCTCAGTGCTGCGCTCTGGGCACTGGTTGCTCACTCCTTCATACTCGCCTGGTTCTTCGCCATCTCCACGGTATCCGTCTTTCGCTGGTCCACATACCGGCGTTTTACGGCGACCACCGAGGCATCGCAAGCCGACCCGTCCTGGCGTTCACTGGCCGCAATCGGCACCCTGCTGACCGGCGCACTCTGGGGATCGACTGCGCTATTCCTTTTCCCTGCGGACAGCATGGTGCATCAGGTCTTCCTTGCGTTCGTCATCGCCGGTATCAGTGCCGCGGCAGTGACCACACTTTCGGCGGTATATGGCCTAGCAGCCGGCTTCCTGCTGCTGACACTGGCGCCGATGATGTGGCGGTTCCTCGCGGCGGATCACGTGCTCGGTCATACGATGGCACTGATGACGGCCCTGTTCGCGCTGATGATCGTCGTATCGTCGGGGCGGCTTCACAGAACCATTCTCGAATCATTGCGGATCCGCAACGAAAGACGGCAGGCGGAACGCACCATCCGCCACCAGGCCTTTTATGACCAGCTGACCAGGCTTCCCAACCGGCGTCTGCTGCTCGACCGCCTGCATCGGGAAATGGCACGTTCGATCCGCCACGGTCATATGGGTGCCGTGCTGTTCCTCGATTTGGATCACTTCAAGACCATCAACGATTCACTCGGACACCGCATCGGCGACAAGTTGCTGCAGTCTGTCGCCGCGCGCCTGCTGCGGCGCCTGCGTGGCGAAGACACCATCGCGCGCATCGGCGGCGACGAATTCGTCGCCCTGATTCCCGAGATCGGTGCATCAGACGGCAACGCGGTGGCCAACACCCAGCAACTCGCCATCGAACTGCTGGAGCTGTTTCGCCACCCCTTCACGATTGAAGGCCACACCCTGCATCTTTCCGCAAGTATCGGCGTGACACTGTTTCCCATGGGGCAGCAGGATCCCGAGGACCTGCTGCAGCAGGCTGACGTGGCGATGTACAGCGCGAAGGAAAGCGGTCGCGACACCACACAGCTGTTCCTGCCGAGCATGCAGGCTGCGGTCGACGAGCGCCTGAAGATCGAACGCGGCCTGCGCCACGCACTCGCCCACGGCGGACTCGATCTGTACTACCAGCCACAGGTGGCCGACGACGGAAAGCTCATCGGTGCCGAAGCTTTGGTGCGGTGGAGGCATCCGGAACACGGCATCGTGTCACCGGCGCAGTTCATCCGTATAGCGGAAGAGACGGGATTGATATACCAGCTGGGCGACTGGGTACTGCGACGCGCCTGCGAGGACCTCGCGCGACTCAGTGCCGATGCGGACCTGCACATCTCGGTGAATATCAGCCCGAAACAGTTTCGCGAGGCCGGTTTCGTCGAACGCGTGCGGGTGATCCTGGCAGACACAGGGGCCCCACCGGAGCGTCTGACGCTGGAAATCACCGAAAGTGTCGTTATCGACAACATCGAACAGACTGTGGAGCGCATGCACACGCTCAAGGCACTGGGCATCAGCTTCTCGGTCGATGACTTCGGCACCGGGCACTCATCCCTTGCCTATCTGAAACGCCTGCCCCTGGACACCTTGAAGATCGACCAGTCGTTCGTCCGTGATATCGGTACCGATCCGAACGACGCCGTCATCGTCGAGACCATCATCGTGATGGCCAGACACCTGGGAATGGAGGTGATTGCAGAGGGCGTGGAGACGGATGAAGCGTTGCGCTTTCTGCTTTCCAGGGGTTGTCGCCAGTTTCAGGGTTTCCTGTTTGGAAAGCCGGAACCGATCAACAGGTTGCACTCCCGCCTGCACACGCCCCAAGCGGTCGAGGCCAGCGGCTGAGGGCGGCGCAGGGCAAACGCAGACTCAGTCCATCAAATCGACCTTGATTCCGCGCTCCGCCAGCATCTCTGTCCGGTGCTGCAGGAAGCGTTGAAACGAAGGTTGCCAGCGATAGGCGCCGGATACCACGTAATCGATTGCTCCATGCACGTGGAACGCACGCAGGTAGGCCTCGGTGCGAAACACCTCGTTGCCCTGCCTGTCGAAGAAAACCAGGCTCGGCGCATATTGGATGCCGAGTTCCCGTGCCCAGTCACCTGCACCGAGCTGGCGGCCGTCCGGCGTCTGCAGCAGGTCCGTGGAACGCAGGTCGACCTGTGCCACATCGAGGTTGCTCAGCGCATACGCCAGTTCGCTGCGCGACAGGGTATCGCGATGCAGTTCGTCGCATGCGATGCAACTGCCTTGTTCGAACAACACCAGCAACGGCCGCCCGTGGTCGCCGCGGTCAGCCAGTTTCAGTGGACTTGCGAGCGTACCGGGCAGGCTGCTCAGCTTCACGTTCGCAGCCTTCGGTGATGCCGAGGCGAAGAAATCCGCGAAGCTGCCGTTTCGCTCATGCCGGCCGGCCACGAAATCGAGTGCCACCGCGAACTTGTGCGGCGCGAAATAGCCATTGACCCGCAGCACCACACCACCGCTTTCGTCGAGAAACAGCAGCGTCGGCGTGTATTGCACCCGCAGTGCAGCGGCAAAGGCCTTTTCGGTCGTCAGTGCGCCCTGCAGATCCGTCACCTCGCGGTCACCCCACATGTTGATGGCAATGACATCAAAGCCCTGTTGCGTCTTTTCCGCGATCTCCCTGTTGCCGAAATTGTCATTGAGCAGTTTCGCGCAGTATGGGCAGCCATCCTGGTAGAAATAGAGCAGCACCCTCCTGCCTGTCGTCGTCGCTTCAGCGATGTCTTCGCGGATATCGAGGAAAGACTCCTTGAACCAAGCGGGCTTCTCCTGGTACCCGGGGTTTACCATCCCCGCGCCGAGGGCCGCGCCGTCCACTGGCGCCTCTGCCGCATTGGCCGACATGCCACCCAGCAAAAGCACCAGCAATGGGATCACGATATGCATAAAAACTCCGACTGATGGCGACCTGGGACCGGCCTGGCCCGCAACAGGAAAATTATGTCCGCCGGACATGCCGGCCACCCTGGTTTTGTCTAATATGCCGGAAAGCTGCCGCCGAACCGGGTTCCCAGGAAACGCCATTGTTCCGGCATATGGGAATTTCGAGTAGGGGTCAAAAGCCGACACTATCCCGTCACTGCGGCCGCAAGCTTAATCAAGCTGTTGTTTTAAATGTAAAACGAATAACTGGCACAAATTTCGCATTACGAATGCTGTCTTTACAGCTATCGGGAATGCAGAATGGAAACGCTCGGCCATATCCATACAGGCAACCTTGCATTGGTCAATCCACTTCAGACGCACGGCACTGTCTTCCCAACTGCCCCCGAAAATCTGGGGCCGCGGGTCCTGGAGCTTTCGAGCATCCTGCAAACAACGCTGGATGTCGAGGCGCAGATCGAACTGTTCGGCAAGGAGATCCAGCGTTATCTGGCGATCGACGGCCTGCAGTACACACTGCCCAACGACGAAAGCACGGTGTACCACGGCCGCGAAGCCTCGCATCGCGCCACTTACGATCTCAAGCTCGAGGACAAGACACTCGGCTGCATCAGGGTATGTCGCGAGGTGCCTTTCGTCGACAAGGAAATACGCTCGCTGGAGAATCTGCTGTGCGCGCTGGTCTATCCCCTGCGCAATGCACTGAGCTACAAGCAGGCCGTGGAACTGGCATCACGTGACCCCTTGACCGGCGTCTACAACCGCATGGCCCTCAAGGGTTCACTGGCACGTGAAGTCGATCTCGCGCAACGCCAGGACCTGCCGCTCAGCGTGCTGGTAATCGACATCGATCATTTCAAGCAGTTCAACGACCTCCACGGCCATACCTTTGGGGACGATGTGCTGGTGGCGGTGTCACAGACGATCGCCAACACGGTCCGGCGCAGTGATCTGTTGTTCCGTTTCGGCGGCGAGGAGTTCGTCGTCCTCGCCAGCCACACAGCAGAAGAAGGCGCCATGCTGCTGGCGGAACGCATCCGGCAGAACATCGCAGCATTGACCACGGTGCGTGGACGCGATGCCGCAATAACCGTCAGCGTGGGTATCGCACGCCTGCAAGGCAAGGAACAGGCCGACAGATTTTTCGAGCGTGCCGACAAGGCACTGTATGCGGCCAAGAACAACGGTCGCAATCGCAGTATCCTCGGCTAGGCTAGCCGCAGTGCCTGCCGGTGGGACAATCCGCCGCCAGCGCACAACACTGGCACTGTGGCACCTTGCGGCAGACCTCTTTTGCGTGCGTCACGATCAGTGCGTGATACTGCTTGAACAACTCGACATCAGGTGACAGCTCGCGCTCGAAGCCAAGCCGCAACTCATCGTAGGTCTCCGTCCCCTGTACCAGTTCGAATCGCGTCAGCAGGCGTCTCGTATAGGTGTCGATCACGAATACCGGTCGATCGAATGCATACAACAGGATGTCGTCGGCAGTCTCCGGACCCACACCCTTTACCCCGAGCAACCCCGCACGCTGACTCTCCATCGATTGCTGCGCGAACGCGTCGAGCCCGCCCTGCCGATCGAGAAACACGCACAGATTGCGTAGCCTCTGCGTCTTGACGTTGTAGTAGCCGGAGGGCCGGATCGCTTCGGACAGGGTCTCCGGGTCAGCCGCCAGCAACGCAGGCAACGCCAGCAGGTCCGCTGCCTTGAGCCGCTCGATGGCTCTTTCGACATTGGTCCAGGCCGCGTTCTGGGTAAGCACCGCTCCAACGATGATCTCGAATGTGGAATCGGCAGGCCACCACGGCTGCACGCCGTACAGTTCCTGCAGTGAGGCGAAGATCGTCGGCAATATGCCGACCGGAGGATGAAACCGTGCCACGTGTCGGCCCGCCGTTTCAGCGCCTGCCGCGCGGCTTCCAGGGCAAGGCGGCGGGCGCCGCCTTTTTCGCTGCCGATTTCTTGCGCAGGCTGCCCCAGGGGCGCCTGTCATTGATCTCAACGACTTTCAACAGGGCGCGCTGTTCATCACCGTCCAGCTCGCGCCACTGTCCGGCCTTGACGCTGCTGTCGAGGATGATCGGTCCATAGCGCACGCGCTTGAGGCGGGATACCGTGACTCCGACCGCCTCCCAAAGGCGGCGCACCTCGCGTTTGCGGCCTTCCATGATGACAAGGTGAAACCAGCGGTTGCTGCCTTCCCCCCCGGCATCGACCACGTCTTCGAAGCGCGCAGACCCATCTTCGAGCTGCACGCCGCTCACCAGTTGCCTGACCATCTCCGGCGTGACCTCACCGTTGACCCGCACGGCGTATTCGCGGTCGATCTGGGTACGTGGGTGCATCAGACGGTTTGCCAGCTCGCCGTCGTTGGTGAGCAGCAGCAGGCCTGCGCTGTTCACGTCCAGGCGACCCACCGCAATCCAGCGCCCGGTCGGCAGGCGCGGCAGGTGTTCGAACACCGTCTTGCGCCCTTCCGGGTCGTTGCGGGTGACCAGTTCACCCTCGGGTTTGTTGTAGATGATCACGAAACGCTGATCACTCACCAGGCGTTTGCCGCCGACCGGCCGGCCACCGATTTCGATACGATCGTCGGGTGTCGCGCGGTCACCGAGTTTGGCGACGGCGCCGTTGACCTTGACCCGGCCCTCGCTGATCAGCGTCTCCAGATGGCGCCTCGACCCCAGGCCGGCATTGGCCAGGAGTTTTTGCAGTCTTTCGCCTGCCGGCTGCTTAGGTTTCATCGCTGCTCGTCGCCCACTTCGGCTTCGGCTTCGGCTTCGGCTTCGGCTTCGGCTTCGGCTTCGGCTTCGGCTTCGGCTTCGGCTTCGGCTTCGGCTTCGGCTTCGGCTTCGGCTTCGGCTTCGGCTTCGGCAAGGGTGTCCTGTTCGTCGGATGGTGCAACCGCCGCGTCGATGTCTTGCGCGGCCACCGCTTCCGGATCCGTGACGCGGTCCGGGTCGTTCAGATCGAGCTCGCGATTGATCTCATCCAGATCGCGAAGTTCGGCCAGCGTCGGCAACTCATCGAGCGACTTCAGGCCGAAATAATCGAGAAACTCGCGCGTCGTCCCATACAAAGAAGGCCTGCCCGGGACGTCGCGGTGACCGACCACACGCACCCATTCGCGCTCCATCAGGGTCTTCACGATATTCGTGCTTACCGCCACGCCACGGATATCCTCGATCTCACCACGCGTGATCGGCTGCCGGTAGGCGACCAGTGCCAGCGTCTCCATCAGTGCCCGCGAATAACGTGCCGGCCGCTCATCCCACAGCCGCGATACCCAGGCCGAGCAGGCGGCACCGACCTGAATTCGCCAACCGCCGGCGACCTCCGCAATCTCGATTCCGCGGCCCTGATAGTCGGCGGCAAGTTGCTCCAGCACCGCACGCAGCTGTTTCTTGTCGGGGCACTCGATTTCGTTGAACAGATTCTGGATCGCTTCCAGCGACAACGGTCTGCCCGCTGCCAGCAGTGCAGCCTCGACGATATTTTTCAGTTCAGTCGGTTCCGACATCGTTAGCCACCACGTGCCCGGACATGAATCGGCGCATAGGATTCCGCCTGCACCAACTCGACCAGTTGCTGTTTGATGAGTTCGAGGACCGCCATGAAGGTCACGACGACACCCTGGCGGCCCTCGCTGATATCGAACAGATCGGTAAACTGGGTGAAGCGATCGGTCGTGACGCATTCCAGCACCCGGCTCATACGTTCGCGCAGTGACAGGGGTTCGCGTGCGATATGGTGGCTGCTGAACATGTCTGCACGATGCAGGACATCCTTGAGTGCCAGCAACACCTCTTTCAGGTCGACGTCCGGCGGTTTCTGGTCGATGTGCTTGAACGGCACCTCGGCCACCACGGGAAAGACATCGCGTCCGATCTGCGGCAGCCCGTTGATGTCCTCCGCCGCCTGCTTGAAACGCTCGTACTCCTGCAGACGCCTGATCAACTCTGCCCGGGGATCATGCTCGTCATCATCCTCGCTCTGCGGTCGTGGCAGCAACATGCGTGACTTGATCTCTGCGAGCATCGCCGCCATCACCAGGTATTCCGCCGCCAGTTCCAGGCGCATGTCCTGCATCAGCTCGATGTACTCCATGTACTGTTGCGTGATGTCGGCGATCGGGATATCGAGGATGTCGAGGTTCTGCCGCCGTATCAGGTACAGCAGCAGATCGAGCGGGCCTTCGAAGGCATCGAGAAACACCTCGAGCGCGTCTGGCGGGATGTAAAGATCCTTGGGCAGCGCGTATTGCGGCTGCCCCTGCACCACGGCGAACGGCATTTCCTGCTGTTGCGGCACGACGGCTTCGGCATGTGTTTCGGTCAAGGAAGATAGTCCGGCTGGTCAGTAGTCGAGCGACATCGCATGACGCACCTCTTCCATCGTCTCGCGCGCCACCTCGCGTGCGCGTTCGCAACCCTCGTTGACGATGTTGTGCACCAGGTCAGGCTGGGCTGCATATTCGCGACCGCGCTCCTGGATGGGCTTCAGTTCGGCGAGCACGGCGTCGATCACCGGCTGCTTGCACTCGATGCAACCGATGCCGGCGGACCTGCAACCCTGTTGTACCCAGTCCTTGACCGCCTCGTCCGAGTACACCTGGTGAAACTGCCAGACCGGGCAGATTTCCGGATTGCCCGGGTCGGTACGGCGTACCCTCGCCGGGTCGGTCGGCATGGTGCGCATCTGCTTCTCGACATCCGCCGGCGATGCATCCAACGCAATGGTGTTGCCATACGACTTGGACATCTTCTGTCCATCCAGACCGGGCATCTTGGCCGCCTTTGTCAGCAACGGCTGCGGCTCGGGAAGAATCACCATACCGCCACCCTCGAGGTAGCCGAAAAGACGGTCCCGGTCAGCGATGCCGATATTCTGTTGTGACTCCAGCAGCGCCCGCGCCGCGGCCAGGGCCTCCTCGTCGCCCTGCTCCTGGAACGAACGCCGATAGCCGTGGTACAGCTTGGCGTTCTTCTTGCCCATCTTCTTGATCGCCTGCTCGGCCTTGTCTTCGAAGTCCGGCTCGCGGCCATAGATATGGTTAAAGCGACGCGCGACCTCGCGCGTCAGCTCGACGTGCACCACCTGGTCCTCGCCTACCGGCACCAGGCCGGCCCGATAAACCAGAATGTCAGCCGACTGCAGCAGCGGATAGCCGAGGAAGCCGTAGGTCGAGAGGTCCTTTTCCTTCAGTCTTTCCTGCTGATCCTTGTAGGTCGGCACCCGCTCCAGCCAACCGAGAGGGGTGATCATCGACAAAAGGAGGTGTAGTTCGGCGTGTTCGGGCACACGGGACTGGACAAACAGGGTCGCCTCGCCCGGGTTGACACCGGCAGCCAGCCAGTCGATGACCATGTCCCAGGTACTTTGCGGGATCATGCTCGGATCGTC
>JAGRHB010000618.1 GCA_020445245.1 Gammaproteobacteria bacterium | reverse complement strand
ACTGATCGATTATCTGCGCCGCGTGGGCCGGGATGATGCCGTGCTGGTCATCGACTCGCGCGACAGCGACTGGCCGTTGCGCTCCGGGGTGATTCCCGGTGCCGTGCTCATCCCCTGGCAGCGCCTGCACCCGGCCCACGCCAGCGCGGCCGAGATCGCCGACCTGCTCCTGTTGCGCTTCGGCGCGGCGCGCCAGGACGGCCTGTGGAACTTCGAGAGCGCCAGGACCCTGGTGTTCTACTGCAACGGCCCCTGGTGCGGCCAGTCGCCCACCAACATCAAGCAACTGCTGGCCCTGGGCTACCCGGCCCACAAGCTCAAGTGGTACCGGGGCGGCATGCAGGACTGGAAGATGCTTGGGCTGACCACTGTCGCGCCCGCGACCGCGCCCGACACCACCACGACCCACGCCCATCCGGCTCACTGAGGAGATCAACCCTTGAACAAGAACGCCCTCGCGCTCGCCCTGTTGCTGTCCGCTTCCGTGGCGCACGCGCAAACGCCTCCCGCCAATCCCTACCTGGTGAATGTCCCAGGCATTTCCCTACCGAACGTCCCGGCCTACCTGGGCCTGATCGGCTCCATGGCCACCTTCAA
>JAGRHB010000617.1 GCA_020445245.1 Gammaproteobacteria bacterium | reverse complement strand
CGACGAGGGACATGCCCGGGTCAACGGGGCGGACTACCGTTCCCTGAAGAACCCCGCCCGCACCGTCGGGGCGGTGCTCGAGGCTACCGGCTTCCACCCCGGCAGGAGCGCCCTGGCACACATGGAGATCCGGGCGGATGTGCTCTACGGTCGCCGGGAGTCACAGCGGTGCCGCAACCTGCTCGGTTTCGTGGGGCTCGGGGACGCGCAGAAACGACGAGTGGGCGGCTTCTCCATGGGCATGCGGCAACGGCTCACCCTGGCCCAGGCTCTGCTCGGTGAGCCGGACATCCTGATCCTGGACGAACCCACGAACGGACTCGACCCCGCAGGCATCGCATGGCTGCGGGAGTTCCTGCGCTCCCTGGCCGACCAGGGGCGCACGATTCTGGTCTCCAGCCATCTCCTGGCCGAAGTGCGACAGAGCGTGGACGATGTGGTGATCGTGAGCCGCGGCCGGCTGCGCCGGGCCGGTCGGCTCGGTGACCTGATCGGGTCCGGTGCGGCGGTCCTGGTCCGTTCTCCACAGACGGAACAGCTCCGCGCCGCGCTCGAGCAGGCCCGAGCCGACGTCAGGGGATCGAGCCCGGATGGCCTC
>JAGRHB010000616.1 GCA_020445245.1 Gammaproteobacteria bacterium | reverse complement strand
AAATCCGCGGAGCAGTCTGCGGCGCTCGGCGACAACAAGGAGGATGCGATCATCTTCACCGTCGGCCATCCCAATGGCTCGATCCAGGAAGCGACCACTACCACCGAAGCCCATCTCGTGCCGGTGGAGGGTGCGGAGATCGACACGCTCGTCAGCGAGAACCCGTATTACTCCAAGGCCACCATCCCAGGCGGCATGTACAAGGGTTCCGACGAGGACACCAACACGTTCGGCGTGCGCGCCACCTTCGTTTCGTCCGCCGCGGTCGACGAAGAAGTGGTCTACGAGGTGGTCAAGGCGGTGTTCGACAATTTCGACCGCTTCAAGGGCCTGCATCCCGCCTTCGCCAATCTGAAGGAAGAGGAGATGATCTCCGCCGGCCTGTCGGCTCCGCTGCATGACGGTGCCGCGCGCTACTACAAGGAGCGTGGCTGGTTGAAGTAGGGTTTTCTGCTTCACCGCACACTCCGACCGGCGACGTGCCCGTCCTCCCCCGTGGCACGTCGCCACCCTCATACCCTCCCCGATCCAGGATGTTCCCCTGAACGCTTGACACTCAACGCTTCCAGTCAGGACAGAAAAACGATGAGCAGCCAGAC
>JAGRHB010000615.1 GCA_020445245.1 Gammaproteobacteria bacterium | reverse complement strand
AGGCCCTCGGTCGTGACGCAGTGGTCGCACCAGCCGTTGGCCTGCAGCACCGTCTGCACCGCGTTGATCGTGCCCGACGAGCCGTAGGCGTTCACCCAGCCCAGGCTGCGGTACAGGCGCTTCACCGCGCCCAGCTCGAGGCGCGCGGCGACGGTGGCGCGGTCGAACGCGGCGTCGCTGAGCTGGCCGTCGGGGAAGAAGCGTAGGGTGTAGCCCACGCACCCCATGAACAGGCTGTCGGCGCGCAGGATGTGCTCGCCCTCGCCGACGATGACCTCGGTGCTGCCGCCGCCGATGTCGACCACCAGGCGGCGCGCGCCGGCGTCCTGCAGGTCGTGGCAGACGCCCTTGTAGACCAGGCGGGCCTCTTCCTGGCCCGAGATGATCGCGATGGGGTGGCCCAGCGCGGCCTCGGCCTGCGCCAGGAAGCCCGACTCGCCGTGCGCCTTGCGCAGCGTGTTGGTGCCGACGGCGCGCACGTGCTCGGGGGCGACGACGCGCAGGCGCTGGTTGAAGCGCGACAGCGACTCGAGCGCGCGCTGCTGGGCGGCGGCGTCGAGGTGGCCGTGCTCGTCGAGGCCGGCGGCCAGGCGGACGCGA
>JAGRHB010000614.1 GCA_020445245.1 Gammaproteobacteria bacterium | reverse complement strand
CACGTCGGGGTCCTCGGGGTCACGGGTCTGGGTGAAACCAAGATCGGTCATGAGCCGAAGCATGTTGACGTTCTCGCGCAATACCGTGCCCTCGATCCGGGTCAGGCCATGATCACGGGCGGCCTCCATCAGGGCTTTCATCAGCCGGGTGCCGATGCCCTGCCCCTGATATTGGTCGGACACGACGATGGCGAACTCGCAACTCTTGTCGTCAGGATTGATCGAATAGCGGGCAACGCCGTGTTGTTCTTCGTCGCTGTCATTTTTTTCGACCATGGCGACCAGGGCCGTTTCGCGGCGATAGTCGATCTGGGTGAAACGGGCGAGCATTTCCGGCGACAATTCATCGATTGCCCCCATGAACCGCAGGCGTTTGGCGGTCGGCGACAGGCGGCGGACAAACTCGATCTCGGATTGCGCATCTTCCGGCCGGATCGGTCGGATAGTCAGCGGCGTGCCGTCTGACAGGTGCTCGCGGCGCACCAGATGGCGCGGATACGGATGAATGGCGACGTGGTCGTAGGGACCATCCTTGGCAGGCGGACGGGCAATTCCGATGCGCGCATCGACCGCGAGCACGCCGTCGGGTCCGGCAAAAAG
>JAGRHB010000613.1 GCA_020445245.1 Gammaproteobacteria bacterium | reverse complement strand
TGATCATATCACCAAAAAAGTCGACGTGCGGGTCATCGCCGCCACCAACCGTAATCTGGAAACGGCGATCCGCAACCGTGAATTCCGCAGCGACCTGTTTTACCGCCTCAATGCTTTCACCATCTTCCTTCCTTCCCTGCGGGAACGCCTGGAGGATATCCCGCCGCTGGCCTATCATTTTCTGCAGGTCGCCAACCAGAAAGTTAAGAAACAGGTCAATAAGATCACGCCTCCGGCGCTGTCGGCCATCATGGAGTATGAATGGCCGGGCAATATCCGGGAATTGAAGAATGTGATCGAACGGGCGGTGGTGATGACCACCGCGCATCAGATCGAAATGATCCATCTGCCGGTGAAGCTGCGCCAGGAGAGCGCCGCGCTGGAGATTCAGGATTCCGATCTGAGCGAAGGCCTGATGGCCCTGAAATCGCGCATGGTTAACCGCTTCGAGTATGAAGCGATCTGCCGCTATTTAACCGCCAGCCAGGGGAACGTCTCGCGAGCGGCCGCGGCGGCGCAGGTCCCGCGGCGCACCTTTCAGCGCCTGATGGCAAAACACCGGATTTCCACAGAAACCTTCAAGATAAACGGCCCCGCCGG
>JAGRHB010000612.1 GCA_020445245.1 Gammaproteobacteria bacterium | reverse complement strand
GTTGAAGTACAGCTGTCCGGCCGAGGTCGCGCCAGAAAACACGGACCCCAAAACCAACATGCCAGCCAACTTCAAACCAGTCATTTTCTTGTTCATTTTCTGCATCCTCTGCACTCCGTTGAAATGGTTCAGTCGCACAAGCCGACTTCCAAGCGAATGCAATTCTTACACCAGTACAGCAACCCGCTGAAAAATAGAGAATTTTTGATTCTCAACCGAGCGTCATGTAAAAAAAGCTGACGATTATCAGCCAACAAACCGCTGGAAAGTAAATGGATAACTGCCCGCCAACACCTGCCCGATCACCTTGCGGTTGGTCCACGAGGTTGCACGGCAGGTCGCCTGCGCACCGCTCAGCCAGCGGTACTGGCGGTGCTCGCCGGCGTTGAGGTGGATGGTCCGGTGCGACGGCAGTTCGAGTGCAAACCAGTGCTCGCGGTTGACGTGGACAGTCGGCGCGTAGCGCTCACGCCATGGCGGGATAATTGGAAATCGTTCACCGCAACGCAGGTCGATCAGGCGATTGCCGGCCTCCAGGCCGGTCTCCTCGGCGAGTTCGCGTGCCGCGGCGTCCCGTGCCGACTCGCCCCACTGCAGTGA
>JAGRHB010000611.1 GCA_020445245.1 Gammaproteobacteria bacterium | reverse complement strand
AAGCCGGACATGGCAATGGACGGCGGCACCGACGCTTCAGGATTGCCCAAGGCGCTTGAAAGCGTGCAAGGATGGGTGGCCGAGCGCGTAGGTTGATGCGCATATCCACACGGCGCCAGGCATTGGCCGCCTTGGCGGGCGTGGCGATGGTGGCTGCCACCGACCGGGCCCTGGCCCAGTTCGAAGCCAAACCATGGCCTCCCGGCCGCGCGCTGCCGCCGCTGGCGGGCACCGACCTCAACGGGCAGGCCTGGAATCTGGCAGAGCTGAAGGGCCGGCCGGTGCTGGTCAACTTCTGGGCCACCTGGTGCGCGCCCTGCAAGGAAGAGATGCCCACGCTCCAGACCCTGGCCGAGCTGGAGGGCGAGCGGCTGGTGGTGCTGGCCGTCAACGTGCGCGAGCAGGCTTCGCGCGCGGCGCGCTTCGTGCAGAGCGCCGGCCTCACGCAACTGCACGTGCTGCCCGATCCGCGCGGCGCCACCGCCAGGGCCTGGGGCGTGGGCGTGTTTCCCACCACCGTGCTGATCGATCGCGAGGGCCGTGCCGTCCGCACCGTCACCGGCGCCGTCGACTGGACAGGGCCCGAGGCGCAGGGCTGGCT
>JAGRHB010000610.1 GCA_020445245.1 Gammaproteobacteria bacterium | reverse complement strand
CAAGCAGACCATGCCCGTCATCGCCCGCGAATCCGGCGCCACGGACCGCCTGTTGCGTCCGCTGTGCGCCAGGCATCTGCCGGAAACGTTGCCCGAGCGCGAGGGCTGGGTGGATCGTGACAAGCTCTTCGGGTTCTCAGGCCGTGACCGCAAACCCCAGATTGCCCTGGCCCGTCGGCTCGGCTTCGAGGACTGGGCCCAGCCGGCCGGCGGCTGTTGCTTTCTCACCGATGCCACGTATTCCCGCAAACTGACCGACCTCTGGCGCGCGCGTGGCAGCCGGGAGTATGAACTCGACGACATCATGCTGCTGAAGGTGGGCCGCCACCTGCGGCCGGCCAGCAATTTCAAGCTCATCATCGGTCGCGAAGAAGGCGAGAATGAGTACCTTGCCGGTTACCAGTACCGCATGACCAGCATCGAGCCGGTAAGTCACCTGGGCCCCCTGTGTCTCGTGGACGGCACGCCCACGGCCGACGATCTCACCCTTGCGGCACGTATCGTGGCCCGATACAGCCAGGGTCGGGAAGCGCCGGCGGTCACTGTGGCCATTGCACCACCTGGCGGCGCGGGCGACGTCATCCAGGTTGTGCCGCTGCCCG
>JAGRHB010000609.1 GCA_020445245.1 Gammaproteobacteria bacterium | reverse complement strand
TCGGTCGACGGGTCATCTGCCACCTGCTGCAACGGCCGCGATGAGGCCATCACGCCGATTTGACCCCGGACTGCCTGGGTGTAATACGACAGCGAGCTGCAGCCGCCCGGCAACAGCATCGTGACAGCCAGCAGGAGACGCAGGGGCGACATCTCAGATCGGGAAAAACACCGCAGATGCAACGCCCTGGATGACGTTCTTTATCTGCCGGCTGCTGGCATCGGCGACGACCTGGGCCATATGGTCCTGCAACCCGATCAGCTTGCCGGCGAGTCGCTCGAAGCTGAGGTCACCTTCAGCATCGAACGCGTTGCTGTAGAGAAACAGTTGGCCATTGTCATCGCGCGCATGGCCGAGTTTCCAAAACGCAATCTCGAAATTACGCGCCAGGTAGTGCAGTTTCTGCGGATCGAGGTAGTCGTACAGGTAAAAGCGGCGCTTGCCGCCGTAGGCATCGAGCAGCATGGTACGCATGCCCTCGATGAATGCCGCCACCCTGTCACCGGTATAGGTCTTATCAAAGGCCAGCGTGATCGCCGCCGACGATCGCGCGCCCTGCAGATCGGGGTGCCGATCCAGCCTGCGCGGACCAAACAGCGCATTC
>JAGRHB010000060.1:6866-8954 GCA_020445245.1 Gammaproteobacteria bacterium | reverse complement strand
AGGGGCGGCAGCCGGGCTCGTTCAACGCGATCGAGCGGCTCTGCTATACCGGTGAACGTGGGATGGGGGCACTCGAATTCCTGCCTGCAACGGGCCCGAGCGCACAGCGGGCCAATCAAATAGAGATCGACAAGCTTGTGGAACTTGCCTCGGAGGTATTGAACCACCGCAATGACCTGCAGGCGTCTTTCGTCGACAAACACCGGGAGCAGGCGATGCTCGATATCCTGCGGGTTGGGACCTCGGCCGGTGGTGCCCGTGCCAAGGCGGTGATCGCCTGGAATCCGTCGACCAATGAAGTCCGTTCCGGCCAGGTATCGGCGGGTGAGGGCTTTGAGCACTGGCTGCTGAAATTCGACGGCGTCAGTGGCAACCGCGACAAGGAACTGGAAGACCCGCAGGGTTATGGCGTCATCGAGTATGCCTATTACCGGATGGCCCGTGACTGCGGCATCGATATCAGCGAATGCCGGCTGTTCGAGGAAAACGGTCGGCGGCATTTCATGACCCGCCGCTTCGACCGCCTGGCGGGTGGGGAGAAACTCCATATGCAGTCACTCGGTGCGCTGGCACATTACGATTTCAACCTGGCGGGTGCTTACGGCTATGAGCAGGCCCTGCTGGTGATCCGGCAACTGGGCCTTCCGATGCAGGCCATCGAGCAGCAGTTCCGGCGCATGGTGTTCAACATCGTTGCGCGCAATCAGGATGATCATGTCAAGAACATCGCGTTCCTGATGGACAAGTCGGGCAGGTGGTCGTTGGCGCCGGCTTTTGACGTGACCTACAGCTTCAATCCGGCCGGCGCCTGGACCGCCAGACATCAGATGACTTTGAACGGTAAACGGGATGATTTCACCGTCGATGATTTCAGAGCCTGTGCGAAGTCGGTGTCTATGAAGCGGGGGCGTGCCGAGTCGATTCTGAGAGAGGTGCAGGAGACCGCATCACATTGGCTGGACTATGCGGAGGATGTCGGGGTGAGTCCTGAACACCGTGACCGGATCCAGCGCGTATTGCGTCTGAGTGCTTTCTGAGTGAAGCCCGGCGCAAGCAAGATGGCTGACGCATGCGCTCTCGAATGTGGCGTGGCCGTTGGCAAGTCGACTGCGTCCTGAGGGGAAGCCGATCGGCGGCGTTGGGTATCACGCTGGCAATCGTCGGTCCCAGCGGTCGGGGGCCGCGAAACGGTATCGCCCGGCCCAACAACATCAGGCCCGGATTTCCGGACTGGCCGCGTCTGCGCGCCGCGTTCACAATGCAGTCGTTCCCTGTTCTGCGGATCTGCGATGCCATGCCACAACCTCTGAGCCTGTCCCGCGCGGCCAAGATCGCGGGTGTCACACGCAGTGAACTGCAACAGCGGTTGCGCGACAGCGGGCTGAATATCTTCGAAGGCAAGATCGCCCTTGGCGACCTGCTGACGCTGTATCCCGATATCGATCTCGACCGTGATCCGGTGTTCGAACGGATTCAGCGGATCAGGCAGAACGCCAGGCCGAAGCGCGAATACAGCGATGGCTGGATGCCAGAGCCAGAGGTGTTGCTGGCGCGGCTGAAAGAGATCCAGGCGGTGCTTGCCCGTACCAAGGCGATGCTGAACCGCAGTGATGCGGCGGTCGATGAGCTGTCATCGCGCCTGCAACAGATCGGTGATGCGGCCGACACCGCCACGCGGCTGCAGATCGATGGCCTGCTCGATTGGCTGAGGACGCAGCGCCAGTATGGCCTGACCGCCGAGCGTGATGCGCGTGCCGAGCTGTTTGCACGCGATGCCCTGTTCAAACTGCTGGCCGCCAAAGTCAAGGTGACGCCGAGCGGGCACGAATACCTTGTGGAGGGCCGGGAGAGTCTTCTGGAGGCCGCGCTCAGGGCAGGCCTGCATCTCGATTTCGGCTGTTCTAGCGGCAATTGTGGATCCTGCCGATGCCGGGTGGTGGCGGGCAGAGTGGCCAAGCTGCGTGACCACGACTATGTGCTGAGCGCACGGGAGCGTGAGGCGGGTTATGTACTGGCCTGTTCCTGCACCGCGGTGACGGACGTCGTGATCGAGGCTCACGAGGCCACCAGCCCGGCAGAGATGCCCTG
>JAGRHB010000060.1:2740-6767 GCA_020445245.1 Gammaproteobacteria bacterium | reverse complement strand
GAGGGGGGCGCGGTAGCCAGCTATGCGCTCGCTTCCTGTGCCTGCGACGGCCGCAACCTGGAAGTCCTGATCCGCCGTCGTGCGGACGATGCGTTCAGTCTCGCTGTCTTTGAACGCGGGATGGTCGGCGAGATGGTGCGTGTCGAGGGGCCTACCGGTGATTTCGTGCTGCAGGAGGACTCGACCGCCCCGTGCGTCTTCGTCGCGGCGGGAGACGGCGTCGGGCCAGTCAAGGGACTCGTCGAGCAGGCGATTTCGATCGACAGTGCGGACCGCCTGCATGTCTGCCTGATCGAGGAACCCGCATGGAGCGAGAAGTACCACAACCTGTTCCGTTCGTGGGACGATGCATTCGATAATTTCGAATTGACGCGGTTGCCGCAGGGAACCACGCCCGCCCAGCTGCGCGACTGGCTGCGGGCGGCGCATGCCGATCTGGCAGGATGGGACATCTACCTGGCCGGACCCCCGTCGTTCGTGGAGAGGCTGGGCAGGGTCCTGGGTGTCGACACGGAACACGGGCGGGGCAGAATTCGCCTGTTGCCGATCGGTTAGGGGGGCAGGGCAGATCCCTGCTGATCTCCGCACGGACACGCGCTCGGCTTCCTATAATTGAATTGACTGGTGCTGCAGTGGCGTCGGGTCATCCGCGGGCCGCCAGCGTTGCTTTGTTTCCACGGGAGGAGTACGGATGGTACCCATTTCCTATCAAGTGGTCGGAGAAGAGGATTACGCCCTGAAAATCGCCATAGACGATGGCGGCGGCTATGTGATCGAGAGCGGCGACTATACGAGCCATCCACCGCGGAAGGGCCGGTTGCGCGCCGAACAGGAGCAGCAACTGGTCGATGCGATCAAGGCGCTCGGGCTGCCCCGGGAACACCCGATGCCGGAGGGTGCTACCGCATTCGAGGCCCAGCTGACTGTCGGCGCCAAGGGACAGGAGGCGCATTATGTGTTCTGGGAGGGCGCGCTCGAAGAGGATGTCCAGCTTAACTTTTTGATTCGACTGCTGGAGCGGCTTTAGCATAGCCGACTGTGCGGGTCACAACGTGACCATTGGCGGTGGCGCGCGGTCACCCCGGCTGCCGCTTTGGATATAACGGCGCTGTGACTTGCACGGCAGCAGTGGTATGTTTGACTGCTCGAACAGTAGATATCCTGGCAGGTCGATATGCGTTGGCTTGGAGCTTTTGTGGGCGGTTTGGTGTGGTTGTCTGTACAGGCAGTGGCCGCCGATGAGCCGTCCAGATCCATCATGTTTCCGGCAACGGCGGGTGACGAGGTGGAGCTGACTTCGCTGCCACCGACGGGGCGGCCAGATCCAGGCGATCGTTGTGATGAGATGGCGCGTGAGATGGAAGCCCTCAAGGGCAAGCCACAGCGACGTTTCGCCCTGTCGCAACAATACGAGGCGGAGTGCCTGCGTTAATGTGAAACTCGCGAAGCGTATCCTCATCCTCCTCTCACGCAGGCGGGAGAGGACCGGGGTGAGGGAAACAGGCATGGCTGACAGCGGTTTGATGACGTGGAGCGGCGGACTGTTTTGGCCGTTGGGCCCTCCGGCTCCTGTGCGAAGCGCTGTGGCATCGCGGTCTGCTTCATCGATACCTTCATCAATCACCTTACATTCTTGAGAATTCCGCAATGAAAAGCGTTCAATCGCCTCACAGACTCGCTGTGCTGCTGTCGTTGCTGGTGCTGCCAGTGTTGCAGGCTTTCGCCGACGATTACGCAGATACGGTGGATCTTTTTCGTAACGCCCTGGAGGACCGGACCTTTGTCGACGAGGCTTATGGTTACGCGGTGTTCCCGACTGTCGGCAAGGGGGGCTGGTTTCTCGGCGGCGCCTATGGCGAAGGCCGTGTGTTTGCCCGGGGTGACTACATCGGCGATGTTGTAATGACCCAACTGACTCTTGGGCTTCAGTTGGGAGGGCAGGCATACAGTCAGATCGTTGTCTTTCAGGACGAAAGGGCGCTGCGCGAATTCATCGGTGGCAATTTCGAGTTTGGTGCGCAGGCAACTGCCGTCGCGGTCACTGCCGGTGCGCAGGCGGCAGCCACAACGACCGGCAGTTCAGCCGGTGCGAGTGGTGGCAAGCATGATGCGACCAACGTGGGCGCCTATTACAAGGGCATGGCAGTGTTTACGATCGTCAAGGGCGGCTTGATGTACGAGGTTAGTCTCGGCGGCCAGAAATTCGATTACAAACCGAGGAACATGCCGCCGGCACAGACGCAGACATTCCCGCTCGGCGAGGCGGGTGGCGGCGACGGCCGCATAAGTCCGACAGGCACCTAAAGTTTGCTATATTTTCGGCAGTTGATATGCCGGTTGAAGCTGGCGGATTGGCTGGCGTGGATGATGTTTCGACTAACCAGGGGATAAGGGAAATGCGAAAAGGTACTGTGCTGCGATCGGCTTTCGTGCTGGCAATCGCGCTGGCGCTGAGTGGTTGCGGTGGTGGCAGCTCGACCGTGCAGGCGACCACTACCACTATGGGTCAGGAATTGATGGATCTGGATGCCAGCTACAAGAAGGGACTGCTTAGCGAGGATGAATATAAAGAGGCGCGCAAGAAGATCATGGAGCGATACGAGTGACGTTCAGCGTGGCGTGACAGCAGTATGCATCGAGGATGCTGAAACCTGAATCGCCATACGAATGGGGGCCGCGTCCGTACGCGGCCTCGTTGACTGTATTCCTGCGCCCTGCTCCGGGTCGTCGCTCATACTGAGTGCCGGGCAAGCCCCGGCACCGGGCACAACTGCTCATCAGCACATCGAGAAGTCTCCCACCTGTGCTATCCAAGGAGCCTGCATTGCGATCCATTGCCGTTTTCTTTCTGTTTTGCCTGTGGGCCACAGCCGCGCTGCCGGTGCCGCAGTATGTCGGCAGCGGGCAATGCGCCGGATGTCACGCGGCTGAGGCAGAGGCATGGCGTGGCTCGCACCACGAGTTGGCGATGGCCGAGGCCAGCGACGACAAGGTGCTAGGTGATTTCAATGATGCCGAGTTCACGGCACATGGCATCACCTCGAGTTTCTATCGTCGGGACGGACAGTACTTCGTGCGTACCGATGGTCCTGATGGGGAACTGCACGACTACAGGATCCGCTATACCTTTGGTTGGTACCCGCTGCAGCAATACCTGATCGAGATGGCCGACGGGCATGTACAGGCATTGGGTATCGCCTGGGACAGCAGGGCAAGCGAAGAGGGCGGTCAGCGCTGGTTCCATCTGTATCCGGACGAAGTGATGGATTTCCGCCATCCCCAGCACTGGACGGCGCGAGATCAGACCTGGAACTACCAGTGTGCGGAGTGTCACTCGACCGATTTGCAGAAGAACTTCGATGTCAATACGGACAGCTACCGGACGACTTGGAGCGAGATCAATGTTGCCTGCGAGGCCTGCCATGGGCCTGGCTCGGCACATATCAGATGGGCACAGGCGGCGGTGCAGAAAGCGGACAGCACGACGGATGCGGACAAGGGTCTGGTGGTCGATCTGTCCGATCGTGATGGCGCTGTCTGGACAGTGGACCCCGATACCGGCAAGCCGCGCCGCAGCCGCCCGCGCGAACAGCGCACGCAGATCGAGCTGTGCGCACGCTGCCATTCACGGCGTGGACAGATCTGGGACGACTACCGGTTTGGCGAACCGCTGACAGACACCCACCGTCTGGCACTGCTTGACGAACAGCTGTACTTTCCTGATGGCCAGATCAAGGACGAAGTCTATGTCTATGGTTCGTTCCTGCAGAGCAGGATGTATGCGGCGGGGGTCACCTGTTCGGACTGCCATGAGCCCCACAGCCTGAATCTGCGCGCCGAGGGAAATGCTCTATGCACCAGCTGTCATGTGGCGGCGCAGTTCGACACCCCGGCCCATCACCATCATGCGAACGGCACCGATGGGGCGGCCTGCACCGCGTGCCACATGCCGCAGCGGGTCTACATGGTCAATGATTGGCGCGCCGATCACAGCCTGCGCGTGCCGCGTCCCGATCTTTCGAAGGTG
>JAGRHB010000060.1:0-2640 GCA_020445245.1 Gammaproteobacteria bacterium | reverse complement strand
GCCTGGTACCCCGACAGCAGACATCGCGGGCCTCATTTCGGCGAGGCCCTGCAGGCAGCGGTCAATGGTGCGGCCGATGCTGCCGATCGCCTGCTGGTGACTGCGGCTGACGGATCCCAACCGGGCATCGCGCGCGCCACCGCGATAGACCGCATGCATGGGCTGGCACAGGCGCGTCACCTGTTCACGCTGCAACGCCTGATTGGCGACGACGATCCATTGGTACGCGCCGCGGTTGTGCGCTTTCTCGAGGAGACCGACGTGCAGATGCAGGTCGACAAGGGTTGGACGTCGCTGGAGGATCCGGATCGCGTGGTGCGTCTCGACGCGACACGACTCCTCGCGCCGCTGATGCGCCAACGTTTGCCGGAAAAATTTCGTGCCCAACTCACGGCTGCGATCGAGGAATACGCGAGGTCGCAGTTCGTCAATGCCGATCGCCCGGAGGCGCATCTCAATCTCGGTCTGATCGCCGTCGCAGTCGGTGATGCGATGCAGGCCGAGCAGGCCTACAAGACCGCCATCCGCCTGGATCGGAGTTTCTCACCAGCCTATGTGAACCTGGCCGACCTCTATCGACGACAGCAGCGCGACGAGGAAGGCGAGCAACTGCTGCGTGCAGGCATCGAGGCCGTGGCGCAGAACGCCGACCTGCAACATGCGCTCGGCCTGTTGCTGGTGCGAAAAAAGCGCCTCGACGATGCCCTGCCTTACCTGGCATATGCTGCCGAATCGGCACCGCAGCAGACGCGTTATGCCTACGTCTATGCATTGGCGTTGCAGGCTGCAGGTGAGGTGGAGCGGGCGCAGGTGGTGCTGGAGCAGGTTCTGGCACTTGCCCCGACGGATCGCGAATTGCTGTTCGCGCTGGCGACGATCAGCCGTGACCGCGGCGATCGGCAGACGGCGCTGCGTTACGCTGAACGGCTGTCCACACATTACCCTGACGATCCACAGGCAAGCGCGTTGCGACGTGAACTCGAAGGTCGGTGACAGGCGTCAGTCGCGCCAGAACGCCGGTGCAAGGATCACGAGTACAGTGAATATCTCCAGGCGCCCAAGCAGCATGGCCAGGACGCCGATGAGCTTGCCAGACGCGCTTACCGAGGCAAACGTCACGGCGACCTCGCCCAGGCCGGGTCCGAGGTTGTTGATGCAGGTGGCGACCGCAGAGAAAGCACTTACCTGGTCCAGGCCTGCCGCCATCATCAGCAGGGTGAACAGTGCGAATACGAGGATATAGACCGAAAAGAAACCCCATATCGCCTGGCTGACGCGCGGCGCCAGTACATGGCCGCCGATCCTCAGCGGCTTGACCGCGCGGGGATGGATCAGCAGACCGATCTCATGGCCGCCCTGTTTGATAACCAACAGCACCCGCGACACCTTCAGGCCGCCAGCCGTGGATCCCCCGCAACCTCCGATGAAGCTGATGAAGATCAGCAGTAGCGGCAGAAAGCCCGGCCAGGTGGAGAAGTCGGCTGTGCCGAAGCCCGTGCTGGTGATGACTGAAACGATCTCGAACAGTGAATTGGTCAGGGCTTCGTGGAAGTAGCCGTATTCCTCGAACAGCCAAAGCATCAGTGCAATGATGATAAGAGCGCCAATGATAAACAAAAGGAACGACCGAACCTCTTCGTCCCGCCAATATGACCGCAGTGACAGGCCGGCTGCGGCACGATAGTGCACGGCGAAATTGATACCGCCGGCCAGCATGAACACGATGGCGATCAGTTCTATTGCCACGCTGTTGAAATAGCCGAGACTGGCGTCGTGAGTGGAAAACCCGCCGGTTGATACGGTGGTGTAGCTGTGTACGACAGCATCAAACAGGCTCATGCCGGCCACCCAGTAACCGAGTGCACAGGCGATCGTCAGGCCTACATAGATCAACCAGAGCGAGCGCGCGGTTTCGGCCAGACGCGGTTTGAGTTTCTCCTCTTTCATCGGGCCCGGGGCTTCGGCACGATACAGCTGCGCGCCGCCGATCCCGAGCATCGGCATGATCGCGACCGCGAGCACGATCAACCCCATTCCGCCGAGCCATTGCAATTGCCCACGGTAGTAGAGAACTGATGGTGGCAAGGTGTCGAGGCCGACGATCACGGTGGCGCCGGTGGTGGTAAAACCCGATACAGCTTCAAAAAAGGCATCGATGAACGTGAGGTGCGGTCCGATCATGAACGGGATCGCAGACAACAGGCTGAGGACAACCCAGAACAGCGTCACGATGATAAAGCCATCGCGTCGCCGAAACTCACCGATCTTCCCCCGCGCCGGCAGCCACAACAGCAGGCCGGTGATGTGGATCAGCAGGAATGACAGGGCGAAATGAACCGCTTCACCGTCGGCATAGAACAATGACAACAGCAACGGCGGGATTACCGAAAGGCTGAAGATCATGCACAGGAATCCGACGATGCCGAGAATTGGAAGCTTGTTCACCGGTCGATGCAATCATGGAGGGGCTGAATGTGGCCAGTTTACGCCGCTTGGTCACTCGGGTGCGTGCGGGTGAACGCCGATTGCGCCTGTATGTAGACCTTCGACCTGCGGGGAGGTGACTGCAGCGTCAGTCGATGGCGTGGCCGCGCGGACAGAGTCACCGCGAGAGTATCAGTCTGTTTGTCTCGCCCATGC
>JAGRHB010000608.1 GCA_020445245.1 Gammaproteobacteria bacterium | reverse complement strand
CCACCCTCGAGTCGGTGCTCGAGGTGATCCGGGGCGACGTGAAGCGCATCCTGACCACGGCCAAGCCGCGCATCAAGCCCCTGACCTGGGACGAGGACGACGGCGGCGCGCGCAAGAAGAAGAAGAAGGGGGCCGCGGCCGACGTCGCCGCACCGGCGGCGGCCTCCGACGGCCCGGAGGTCATCTTCGTGGTCGGCGTCAACGGCACCGGCAAGACGACCAGCATCGCCAAGCTCGCCCACCAGCTCAAGAGCGAGGGGCGGCAGGTGCTGCTCGCCGCGGGGGACAC
The DNA here is from genome assembly GCA_020445245.1 of Gammaproteobacteria bacterium. The sequence goes on along the minus strand of JAGRHB010000608.1, from coordinate 321 downwards.
CTTCCGCGCCGCGGCGGTCGAGCAGCTGGTGATCTGGGCCGACCGCATCGGGGTCGAGTGCGTGCGGCAGGGCCAGAACGCCGATCCGGCGGCGGTGGTCTTCGACGCCCTGAACGCCGCCGAGGCGCGCGGCGCCGACGTGGTCATCGTCGACACGGCCGGGCGGCTGCACACCAAGACCAACCTCATGGACGAGCTCGGCAAGGTGGCGCGGGTGATCCGGCGCAAGACCGGCCGCGATCCCGAGACGCTGCTCGTGGTCGACGGCAACACGGGCCAGAACGGCCTGAGCCAGGCCAAGGTCTTCGCCGAGACGATTCC
>JAGRHB010000607.1 GCA_020445245.1 Gammaproteobacteria bacterium | reverse complement strand
ACCGCCGACGAACTGGCCATGGCGGACGCGGACAAGATGGCCGCGCAACTCAAGGCGTCCATCCTCACCCACACCCGGGTCGAACAGATCGACAGCGTCAACCATCGCCTGCTGGCCAACGGCGCGGTGATCGCTTACGACCAGTTGGTCATCGCCACCGGCGCAACGCCAATACGCCTGCCGTTGACCGGCGACGGGGCCGACGACGTGCTGCACGTCAACAACCTCGCCGACTACGCGGTGTTCCGTTCGCGTCTGTCCGGCCGCAAGCGCGTCGCCATCATTGGCGCGGGCCTGATCGGCTGCGAGTTCGCCAACGACCTGGCCGGGCGCGGTTACCAGGCCGTCGTCATGGGTCTTGGCGCGACGCCGCTGGATACGCTGATTCCGGCGCCCGCAGGCGAGGACCTGATGCGCGGCCTGAGCGAAGCCGGCGTCGAGTTCCGCCTCGGCGTTTCCGCGCAGGCAGTGGAGAAGCATGGCCATGGTTATCGCGTGCTGCTCGATCACGGTGAACCGGTCGAAGCGGATCTGGTGCTTTCCGCGATCGGCTTGCGCCCCGACATCCGTCTCGCCCAGTCGACCGGCATCGTCTGCAACCGGGGCATCGTC
>JAGRHB010000606.1 GCA_020445245.1 Gammaproteobacteria bacterium | reverse complement strand
GAACCGCCACAGTTTCGGCAACAGCCAGGCGAGCATCAGCAGGAACAGCAGCAGCAGCGCGAGAAACACCCACGGGTGCTGCCAGGCCAGCCATAGGCCGGCGATCACCAGGCCATCTTCGGTGAAACTGGCTGTCCAGTTGGAAAACGGCTCGGGCGAATGATTGATCGCCGCGCGCAATCCGGACTTGCCCAGGTGCGTGCCGGTGGTGATGCTGCCGCCGATCAGTGCCGCCGCGAGCTGCGCCTCCGGACCGTAGTCCGCCAGCGCGGCATAGGCCAGGGCGGCACCGCCCGGGATGCGAATGAAGGTATGCAGCGCGTCCCAGCCTGAATCGAAGGCGGGAATCTTGTCCGCCAGGAACTCGCCGACCAGCATGCCGCCCGAGGCATACAGCACCCAGTCGTGCGAGAGCAGGGCGAGATCGCCGGGCAGGCTGACGTAGCCGAAGCGCTGCAGCAGGCCGAACACGAATACCGCTGCGTACAAACGGATGCCGCTGGCCCAGGCCAGTACCGCCGCGACCGCGATCTCGGTCCAGATGTCCATGCGTCGAGGATAGCCTGTCGCGCCCGCGCTTTCCCGTGGCCGGTGTTCCGCGCGACGCTGCCTC
>JAGRHB010000605.1 GCA_020445245.1 Gammaproteobacteria bacterium | reverse complement strand
AGCGCTTCACGCTGGCGACGCAATGCGGGCAGGTCATGCCCTCAACTGTCAGTTTCGCGTCCACATCCTGCTCCTCGGTTTGGGGGGGTGGCATCCAGCGCTGCTTCAAGCGGCGCAGGTTCAAATAGACGATCAGGACGATGACCAGCAGCGCTGAGGCGGTATCCAGGGTGCTGTCGGCATGCACATGGGCATGGGTCGGAACCGTGGCTTGATCAAGCACCCAGTCGAAGCTGAGTCCGAACATGATGCTCATCACGATCACCGTGCCCAGGTAGACCGCGAGCAGTCGCCCGCCGAGAACCCGAAAGATCGCGCCGAGGGTGGCTACGTTGGTCGCGGGTCCGGCCATCAGGAACACCAGCGCGGTTCCCAGCGGCATGCCAGCGGCGATGAACGAGGCAGCGATCGGCACCGATGCTGTGGTGCAGACATACAACGGCGTCGCGATCGCGAGCATCAGCAACATGCCGGTGATGCCTTGCGCCCAGCTGAGCTGGGTGAAGAAGTCGCCGGGTACCGATACGGTGATGCCGGCGGCGATCAATACCCCGACCAGCAGCCACTGATCGATCGCCGCGAACATGTCGTAGAGCGCGTAGTGCAGCGCTTCGA
>JAGRHB010000604.1 GCA_020445245.1 Gammaproteobacteria bacterium | reverse complement strand
GTCTTGATGGTGCGCTCTATCGCTTGGTCGAACTGTTCGACCAGTTCGGCGATGGTCTTTGCGTTCGGTGTGTCGATGATCTCCATCGCACGCGTCGGTGTGGCGGCGGCCGCTGTGGGCGCAACCGCCTCGGCGAGCTCGATATTCGCCGCATAGTCGCTGCCGGTAGAAAAGGCGATGGCGTCTTCGCCCGAGTCCGCCAGAACATGAAACTCGTGCGAGCCGCTGCCACCGATGCTGCCGGTATCCGCGGCCACCGGGCGGAAGTCCAGGCCGCAGCGTTCGAAGATGCGGCAGTAGGTTGCGTGCATCACATCGTAGGTCTGTTGCAGCGAGTCCTGGTCGACGTGGAACGAGTAGGCATCCTTCATCAGAAACTCGCGTGCGCGCATCACGCCGAAGCGCGGGCGGATCTCGTCACGGAATTTGGTCTGGATCTGGTAGTAATTGACCGGCAGCTGGCGATAGCTGCGCAATTCATTGCGTGCCAGGTCGGTGATGATCTCCTCGTGTGTCGGGCCGAAGCAGAATTCGCGGTTGTGCCGGTCGGTCAGGCGCAGCAACTCGGCACCGTACTTTTCCCAGCGACCCGACTCCTGCCACAGCTCGGCTGGC
>JAGRHB010000603.1 GCA_020445245.1 Gammaproteobacteria bacterium | reverse complement strand
CTCGACCAACGGAATCCGCATCGGCCACCCATTGCCAGCCATCCAATGGCACAGAAGAGGCAGATCCAGACGTGTGCGGCATAGCAGGCGCGATCGGTCATTTCGAGTCACTGAATACCGACGCGATGCTCGATGCGCTCTCTCATCGGGGCCCCGACGATCAGGGCCAGGAGCACTCACCTGATCGATCGGGTGCGTTCTGCTGGCTTGGACACCGGCGACTCGCAATCATCGACCCGACGCCCACCGGGCATCAGCCAATGAGCGCGGGAGCCGACCGCTACCGGATCGTGTTCAACGGCGAGATCTACAACTTCCGCGAGATCGCAAACAGCCTCAGCGGGTTTCGACCCAGGACGAACTCCGATACCGAGGTCCTGCTGGAGCTCCTGATCCGCAACGGCAAGGCGGGCCTCGAGCGAATCAGGGGGATGTTCGCCCTGGCCTTCTGGGACGCGAAAGAAGGTGCCCTGTTGCTCGCTCGCGATCGAATGGGCGAGAAGCCACTGTACTACTACGAAGACGGGCATCGGCTCTTGTTCGCGTCGGAAGTCCGAGCCCTGCTCGCATCGGGTGCCGTACAACGAGAAATGGACAGCGACGGGCTCGACTCCTA
>JAGRHB010000602.1 GCA_020445245.1 Gammaproteobacteria bacterium | reverse complement strand
AAACGCGTGCTGAGGCGTTCGAGTGCACGCTTCAGCACCAGGCCCATCCCCTCCATACGACCGGACTGGCGGTCCAGGGTCGCCAGGGCGATCGCTGCCGGTATCAGGTACAGGCCCTCGGTACCCGTATCCACCAACAGTGATGCGGGATCAAGATCCCGCTTTTCGGCGACCGCCTCGAACAGGCTGTAGCTGCTGCGCTGCAATGAATCGGGGTCGAGCCGGAAGTAACTGGTCAAAGAACCGTGCGGATCGACGTCCACCATCAGCGTGCGAAAACCCCAGGCTGCCAACAGGCCGCCAAGGGCGACAGTCGTCGTGGTCTTGCCGACGCCGCCTTTCTGGTTGGCAACCGTCCAGATCCTCATCGCTGTTCCACAGCCGGCCCTTCGGCCCACGGCACTTCGTGGTCGATCACGGGCTCGGCCTCCCGCTGTCCGGTAAGCACCACGACGGTGACGCGACGATTGGCAGCACGACCCTTTTCATCGGTGTTTTCGGCGATCGGGCGATGCTCACCCAGACCAACCGCGGACATGCGCCACGGTTCGACGCCGGCGCGGGCGAGGAAATGCACGACACTGGCCGCGCGTGCCGCAGACAGCTCCCAGTTGGA
>JAGRHB010000601.1 GCA_020445245.1 Gammaproteobacteria bacterium | reverse complement strand
GATTCAATGGCTGATAAAAAAACTTCCGGCATTCCAGTGGTCGCCCGCCTGTCCGTCGCACCCATGATCGACTGGACCGACCGGCATTGCCGCTATTTTCACAGGCTCATTGCGCCGCGCGCATTGCTGCACACCGAGATGATCTCCACCGGTGCAATCATTCACGGCGACCGCCAGCGTTTCCTCGGTCATGATGAAAGCGAGCATCCGTTGGCCTTGCAGATCGGCGGATCGGATCCGCGGGAACTTGCGAAAGCCGTCCGGCTGGCACGACCGTTCGGCTACGATGCCATCAATCTCAATGTCGGCTGCCCGTCAGACCGGGTGCAGAGCGGACGTTTCGGCGCATGCCTGATGGCCGAGCCGACGCTGGTCGCCGATCTCGTCGCCGCGATGCTCGACGCAAGCGAGGTGCCGGTCACCGTCAAGACCCGTATCGCCATCGATGACGGCCCCGTTCCGGCCATGCTCGACGAGCTGGTCGACCGCAGCGCCGAGCGCGGCGTGCAAACCTTCTACATTCACGCCCGCGCCGCCTGGCTGAAAGGTCTTAGTCCGAAGGAAAACCGCGAGATCCCTCCACTCCGCCACGATGTCGTCCATGCACTCAAGCAGCG
>JAGRHB010000600.1 GCA_020445245.1 Gammaproteobacteria bacterium | reverse complement strand
GTGAACGCTATTACGCCCGGCGGGAGTGGCATTTCGAATTACCCCGACTGTCGGCTCGGCAGACAGAGGTCGCGGCGCTGCTCGCGCATGAGTGGCAATGGTATGACCGCGCGATCATGGCCCTGGGCCAGAGCCAGACCCTGGACGCGATGGAAATCCGCTTCCCACTGGAGCATCTGGATCTCGTCACCCGCTATGCCGAAAAACGCGGAATGCCGGTGGCGCTGTTGTACAGCATCATCCGCGCCGAAAGCGCGTTCATGCAGGATGCGCGTTCCGGCGCCGGCGCGCTGGGCCTGATGCAGCTGATGCCGGCAACCGCCAAGGAAACCGCCAACCGGATTGGCTTCCGCTACGAGAACGCCAACCAGCTGCTGAGTGCCGATGCCAATGTCACGCTGGGCAGCGCTTATCTCAAACAGGTTTATGACCGCTTCGACCAGAGTTTTCCGATGGCGGCAGGCGCCTACAACGCGGGGCCAGGACGCATCTACGCGTGGAGACCGAAGAACACCTGTATGCCGGCCGATGTATGGATCGAAACCGTGCCGTTCAGGGAAACACGCGGCTACATCATGCGAACGCTGTTCTACGCAGCCATCTACGAATGGCGACTGGAA
>JAGRHB010000599.1 GCA_020445245.1 Gammaproteobacteria bacterium | reverse complement strand
GACTTGTTAGTCGAATTTCGATGTTGCTGTCTCGCGATCAAGGCCCCAGCGGATTCCGCAGGAGCCCTGAGCTTCGTACTTGGTCCGATAGGACCGGAGATGAACTCCAGCGCCTACCAGCGGTAGTGGGCGAAGGCCCGGTTTGATTCGGCCATCTTGTGCATGTCGTCACGACGCTTGACCGAGGTGCCGACACCGTTAGCCGCGTCGTGCAGCTCATTGGCGAGACGCTCGGCCATCGTGCGCTCACGCCGCGAACGGGAGTTGCCGACGATCCAGCGAATCGCCAACGTCGTGGCACGGCGCGGACGCACTTCGACGGGAACCTGGTAGGTCGCACCACCGACACGGCGGCTCTTGACCTCGAGCTGCGGCTTGACATTGTCCACGGCGCGCTTCAGCATCGGAATCGGCTCATTGCCCGAGCGCTTCGCAACCTCGTCGAGGGCTTCGTAGACGATTTGTTCAGCGGTTGAACGCTTACCGCGGAGAAGAACCTTGTTCACAAGCTGGGTGACGAGCACCGAGCGGTACAGCGGGTCAGGCGCGAGGTCCCGACGAGGAGCGGCTCCCTTGCGAGGCATGTTTTAGGACTCCTTCTTAGCGCCGTAACGGCTGCGA
>JAGRHB010000005.1 GCA_020445245.1 Gammaproteobacteria bacterium | reverse complement strand
CCACACAAATTACCTGATTTAAACTTTTAAAGAGCGGTGCGCTTTGCTTAGCGCCGAGACGTTCAATTATGAAGCGTTTCGTCTTTTGCCGTCAAGCATTTTGTTTTTGCTTTCGGGCGTCCCGAGCCAGCTTGGCTGTTTCGAGGCGGCGTATTTTAGAGCTTTTGGCAGGTCCGTCAACTGTTTTTTCAGCTTTCCGGTCTTCGGTTCCAGCGGCTCCACCGCAAGAGGCGCGCATTATAGGGGTGGCCCGGACGGCGTCAACAACTTTGTGGCAGTTTTTTTACCGGACCTGCACGAGGGCAAACTTCCGCTTGCCGACCTGGCACACAATATCGCTACCCTTCGTCAATACGAGCCCCCGATCTTCCAGACGCTCCCCATTCAGCCGCACGGCACCCTGTTTGATCATCCGGATACCCTCGGAGGTGCTGGCGACTAACCCCGCCTCCTTGAGCGCGTTGGCGATAGGCAAGGAATCATTCGAATAGATGACGCAAACCGGTATGTCGCTTGGCACCGTTCCCTTCTGGAATCGCTCCACGAAATTGCGCAATGCCCGCTCCGCCGAATCATCGGAGTGGAACCGCGCAACCAGCTCAGTGCCCAGTTGGAACTTCGCGTCGCGCGGGTTCAACCCCTCCTCGACCTGCTGCCGTAATCCCGTAATTTCTCCCAACGACCGAAAACTCAATAGCTCAAAGTAGCGCCACATCAAATCATCGGATATCGACATTATCTTGCCGAACATTTCATCTGGAGGATCAGTAATTCCAATGTAGTTACCCAGAGACTTGGACATTTTCTGTACGCCATCAAGCCCCTCAAGGATCGGCATGGTGAGAACCACCTGTGGCTCCATACCCTCCTGTTCCTGCAATTGGCGCCCCACCAGGAGATTGAACTTCTGATCGGTCCCCCCCAATTCGACATCCGCCTTCAACGCCACGGAGTCCCAACCCTGAATAAGTGGATACAGGAACTCGTGAATCGCAATCGGCTGACCGGTCTTGTACCTCTTGTTGAAATCTTCGCGCTCCAGCATCCGTGCCACAGTGTGCTTGGCGGCGAGACGGACCAAACCGGCGGAACCGATCTCGGACATCCATTGTGAATTGAAAACCACCTGAGTCAGGTCGGGATTCAGGATCTTGAACACCTGCTCGCGGTAGCTTTTCGCGTTTTCCAGCACTTCTTCGCGGGTCAGCGGCGGACGCGTCTGACTCTTCCCCGTTGGATCACCGATCATCCCGGTAAAATCCCCAATCAGAAAAAGGATTTCATGGCCAAGATCCTGGAACTGCCGCAGTTTGTTTATTAGGACCGTGTGCCCCAAATGGAGATCCGGCGCAGTGGGGTCGAATCCGGCCTTGATGCGCAATGGGGTACCGCGCGCCAGCTTCTTTTCCAACTCTGCTTCAAGCAGAATCTCCTCGGCGCCGCGCCGAATAATGTTCAAAGATTCATTTGTTGACATCGCTCGACCCTGCATTCGAATCAGTCGCAAAGCAGGCAAAGTTATCAGAAACCGGATTTTTTCGCCCGAGTGGCCGCGACGCCCGTCGCAAAGCGGGGAACAGTTGCTAAATTCCTACCGTCCGCTGCCGACAATCTGCCATAATCTCCAAAATTTCCAGCGATTACAGGCCTTTTGTGATAAGAGACTATAGGTTGCGCACTCCCAACAGCCGCCCCAAACGGCGAAGCGGGTGGAAAATTGCAGTAGCGACGGGCGCAGTGCTCGGCGCCCTTGGCGCCGTCAGATTCTTCGACATCGCCGCATTGGCGGACACCACCCCTCCAGCACTCACCGAATCAGTCTCATCGCCTCTCAATCTGCCGCCACTGGAAACACCCTCAGTCGAGGTCATTCCGACGAAGAGTCCTGACCCCGCTCCGTCGGCACCGATGCCCATTGCAGAGTTGGCAGCTGAATCCGTTGACGTGGGGGACGCCAAGATCGCGGAAAGTGCCGCCGGGCAGCCCAGCCAGGTCGCAGCGTCCATCCAGGAAACAATGCGCACGGATACACTCCCTGCGGTCGAGGAACTGCCAACGGCGCCAGCTGAGCCAACGACGGATTTCACTGAGGAACAGTTCGCTGCCGCAACCGAACCACAGTGGATCGAGCACGTGATTGCCAGCGGTGAGTCACTGGCCCGAATCTTTGTGGAGCAGGGCCTCGACGCCGGATTGCTGCATCGCATCGTCACCAGCAGCAAGGAGGCCGAATCACTCGCGCAAATCCGTCCAGGCCAGAAACTGCGCTTTCAGTTCGATGAGAATCGCGAACTCGCTGTACTTGAATGGCACAGAAATCGTGTCGAAAGCGTGACGTTTTCGATTTCTGATGACGAGATCGTCATGGAACCGGTCAGCAGGGCGCTGGAGAACCGCATCGCCTCGGCAGCCGGGGTCATCGAGTCGTCTTTGTTCGTAGACGGCCAGAAAGCCGGGCTGTCTGACGGGCAGATCATGAAACTGGCGGCCATTTTCGGCTGGGACATCGATTTCGCGCTGGAGATACGCGCCGGCGACCATTTCCGCGTCCTGTTCGAAGAGCAGTACCTGGAAGGAGAAAAACTGCGGGATGGAGCCATCCTGGCGGCCGAATTCACGAATCGCGGCACGACGTATCGGGCGGTCCGTTACGAAGACAGCAACGGTGAAGTCGGTTACTACGACGGTGACGGGCACAGCAAACGGCGCGCATTCATCCGTACCCCGATAAAGTTTGCGCGAGTCAGTTCCCGCTACAACCCGCGACGCTGGCATCCGGTATTGCAGAAATGGCGATCGCACAAAGGGGTCGACTACGCGGCGCCAACCGGAACACCTGTCAAGGCGACAGGCGACGGTCGCGTCACATTCCGCGGCACGAAAGGCGGCTACGGCAAGACGGTGATAGTGGAGCATGCCGGTAAATACACGACGCTGTACGCACATCTGTCGAAGTACTCCTCGCGCGCGAGCAGCGGCAATCGGGTCAAGCAGGGACAGGTCATCGGATATGTCGGCAAGACTGGCCTCGCCTCTGGACCCCATCTGCACTACGAATTTCGGGTTGCCGGCGTCCATCAGGATCCACTGCGCGTAAAACTGCCGAAGACGCTTACATTGGCGAAGTCGGAGATCGCGACATTCCGCAAGGCCACCGCGCCCCTGATCGCCAAGCTGGAGGCCATCCCGGCCGAGACGATGGTTGCAAGCGTAGACGCACCGAAGACGAATTGATCGATATGGGCTTGTTCATCGGCGTCATGTCCGGAACAAGCATGGACGCGGTCGATACGGTCCTGGTGGACATGAGCGCACAGCCGCCACGGCTGCTGGCATCGTTGCGCAGCCCCTGGGACAGCGCGCTGCGTGACCGCATGCGTTCGTATGCGACCGGCCAATCGCTGGACGCCACGGCTCACGCGGCACTGGACGCTGATGTTGGCGAGTTTTTCGCCTCGGCCATTCGATCGCTCCTCGCCGGGGCACCCACCCCGCTCGGACGTATCGAGGCAATCGGCTGCCACGGCCAAACGGTCGCGCATGCGCCTTCCGGGACTCCCGCGGTGACGTTGCAGTTGGGCGATGCGAACATCATCGCGGAACGTACCGGCATCTCGACGATCAACGACTTTCGCCGACGTGACATGGCGGCCGGTGGCCAGGGCGCCCCCCTGGCGCCAGCGTTTCACAACGCACTGATGCGCGACGAACGCGAGCACAGGGTGGTGCTGAACCTGGGTGGAATCGCCAATATCACGGTCCTGCCAGCACAACGCGGCCTGCCAGCCACAGGTTTTGACACCGGTCCGGCAAATTGCTTGATGGATCTATGGGCGGCGCAACATATTTCCGCGCCCTACGACGACGGTGGCGCCTGGGCGGACACCGCCCCCGCCGAGGCGCGACTGCTGACACGGATGCTCGCAGACCCTTACTTTGCGCTCGCCCCCCCCAAGAGCACGGGCACACAGTATTTTTCCAGTCAATGGCTGGAGTCGGTACTGGGTGCGTTTCCCGGCCTGCCGGCGGCGGAAATTCAGGCCACCTTGCTGGCACTGACCGTCGCCACGGTAACCGACGCTATCCGGCGCCATGCACCCGATACCCAGCGCGTCCTGGTGTGCGGTGGTGGCGTCCACAACACCGCACTGATGCGTCAACTTTCGAGCCTCCTGGAGAGGCCCGTCGAATCGAGCCAAAGTGTGGGGCTGGATCCGGATTGGATGGAGGCGACCGCGTTCGCCTGGCTGGCACAGCAGACGCTGGCGGGACAGCCCGGTAATCTTCCAGCCGTCACCGGGTCTTCGGGACCTCGCATACTTGGCGCCATCCACCGCGCCTAGGCGGTCGGTTCAGCATCATCCGAGAAACGCCTTTATGTGCGCCTCAACGCAGCGTGCCAGCGCGTGCAGTTCGTATCCGCCCTCGAGCGCAGAGACGATGCGCCCTCCGGCACTGCGTTCAGCCTGCTCACACATCCTTCGCGTTATCCAGGTGTAGTCCGCGTCGACCAGATTCAGACCAGCCATGTCCTCTGCCTGATGGGCATCGAACCCGGCGGAGATCAACACCAGTTCCGGCGCGAAGTCTTCCAGCCTGGGCAGCCAATGGGTCTCGACCGCTTCGCGAAACACCTGGCTGTTGCTTCCCGCTGCCAAAGGGGCGTTGACCACGTTGGCGGCCGTGGAATCGAACCCAGTGTGCGGATAGAAGGGGTGCTGGAAGGTCGAGCAGAAAAGGACACGCTCATCCCCCGCCACGATGTCCTCGGTTCCGTTACCGTGGTGGACATCGAAATCGACGATGGCAACTCGCTGCAAGCCGTAGTGATCCATTGCATGGTAGGCACCCACCGCGATGTTGTTGAACAGGCAGAAACCCATCGCACGATGACGCTCGGCATGGTGTCCGGGCGGCCTGACGGCACAGAATACCTGTTTGGCCTTGTCCTGCATCACCAAATCGACGCCTAGCGCGACCGCGCCGGCTGCGCGCTGCGCTGCACGCAGCGAATAGGGGTTCATCGCGGTGTCGCCGTCGATCCAGGCAAGACCGTCTGCGGGTGAGGCGGCAAAGATCTCGTCGATGTAGTCGGTATCGTGCACCGCTTCCAGCAGGGCACGTTCGACGATCGGCGCATCGTATTGATGCAGAACCATCTCCAGCCCGGTAGCGATCAATCGGTCGTTGATTGTATTCAGCCGGGCCGGCTGCTCCGGGTGATGGTGACCCATATCGTGCAGTTGGCAGTCATGATGAGTGATATACGCTATTGCCATCCGGTCGCCCTCAATTTCCCTGCTATCTTGCCGCCAAGATTGTTGCAGTGCAACATTTTCGTATAGAATCCGCGCTAAGCTGTATCAGAATCGCAGCATGGCATGCGGACGACAACGTCGGTCGCTATAAGCAGTAATAGAGATGAAAAAGCATTACCTCAACAAGATATTCGAACCCCAGTCTGTGGCGGTCGTCGGTGCCTCCGAGCGTGAGTCATCAGTCGGCGCCCAAGTATTGCGCAATATCCGGACCAGCGGGTTCACGGGCGAAATCTATCCCGTGAATCCGAAGCATGAGGCGATTCAGGGGCTCAAGGCCTATGGGTCCATCAGCGACATCGACCATCCGATAGAGTTGGTGGTGATTGCGGTACCAGCCGCCGCCATCCCGGCAGTGATGCACGAGTGCGGCGAACATGGCGTTGGCGCAGTCCTGGTCCTGTCAGCAGGTTTCGCAGAGGTGGGTAAACAGGGCCTGGCCCTGCAAAACGAGATTGTCGACATCGCACGTACCCACAATATCCCTCTGGTGGGGCCAAACTGCCTCGGCATCATCCGTCCGCGGGTGGGACTGAACGCGACCTTCGCCAAAAGCGGGGTCGAGTGTGGGCAGGTCGCGCTGGTCGCCCAGTCTGGGGCCTTCTGCACGGCCCTGCTCGACTGGGCATCCTCCAACGGCTTCGGCTTTTCCGCAGTGGCCTCGCTCGGTGCCACCGCAGATATCGGTTTCGGCGACGTTCTCGACTACCTGGCTGTCGACCCTGAAACCAAGAGCATCCTGTTGTATGTCGAAGGAATCTCCGATGCCCGCTCGTTCATGAGCGGTCTGCGCGTGGCCGCCCGGCTGAAACCCGTGATCGTGGTCAAATCAGGACGCAACGAAAGCGGCTCCCGTGCAGCCGTATCACACACTGGAGCACTGATCGGTAGCGACGGTGTCTTCGATGCGGCGGTACAGCGGGCCGGCGCGGTACGCGTCACCACTGTCAACCAACTGTTCGCAGCCGCCCAGACGCTTGCCTCGGGTACCCGCGTCGAAGGTCCGCGGTTGGCGATACTGACCAATGGCGGTGGCCCGGGCGTGATGGCCGCCGACCGTGCGAGCGATCTTGAGGTCCCGCTGGCCGAACTTTCGGCAAAGACGATCGAAAGACTCAGCGAGGTCCTGCCGCAACATTGGTCGCACAGCGACCCCGTAGACATCCTCGGGGATGCGGACAGTGGGCGCTACCAGAGGGCCACCGAGCTGGTTCTGGCCGATCCGGGTGTGGACGGTCTCCTCGTGCTGCTGACACCGCAGGCAATGACTGACCCGACAGCCTGCGCCGAAGGCGTCATCAAGGCGGCCGGCAAAGTACGCAAACCGGTGCTGGCGTGCTGGATGGGGCAGGACCTGGTCAACGAGGGACGGCGCCGCTTCGCAGAGGCGGGCATTCCACAGTTCCACAGCCCGGAAGGTGGCGTCGATGCATTCGGCTATCTCGCATGTTACCGGCGCAACCAGAAAGCGCTGTTGCAGGCACCGGCACCACTGTCGAAACATCGCGAGCCCGACGTGGATGGCGCCCGCCTGATCATCGAACACGCCATGGGCGAAAGGCGCTACACGCTCAGCAACACCGAAGCAAAGGCAGTTCTGCGCGCATTCCACATCCCGACATCGACCAGCATCAACGTCAATTCAGCCGCTGAGGCATTGGTGGCGGCAGAGGGTGTGGGACTGCCCGTGGCGATGAAGATCAATTCACCTGACATCACGCATAAATCCGATGTCGGTGGCGTACGGTTGAACATCCGGGAGCCGCGCTCGGTGCGCACCGCGTTCCGTGAGATGATGGAAAACGTCAAGATACAGCGTCCTGACGCACGGGTTACCGGTGTCACCATCGAGCCGATGCTGGAGCGACCGCATGCCCGCGAAATCATGATCGGGATCGCGCACGATGCGGTGTTTGGACCTGTCATCAGCTTCGGCGCAGGCGGAACAGCAGTCGAGATCTTTGCCGACAGCCGCGTCGCGCTACCACCCCTGAACGAGTACCTGAGCCGCGAATTGATACGTGGCACCCGCGCGGCGAGGTTCCTGCGGCAATTCCGCAATCTGCCGGAGGCGGATATCTGCAAACTGACTGATGTCCTGCAGCGCATCTCGGAGATCGCCTGCGAGTTGCCGGAGGTTCAGGAGCTCGACATCAACCCCTTGCTGGTAGACGAAGAAGGTGTCATCGCTGTCGATGCCCGCATCGTGGTCGCAGCACCGAAAACCAGCACGGCGCACTACGGGCATATGGCGATTCACCCATATCCACCAGAGCTGGAGACCAACTGGCAGCTGCCCGATGGCACGGATGTCTCTGTGCGCCCGATTCGCCCGGAAGACGCGGGGATCGAACAGGATTTCGTGCAAAACCTCTCAGCCGAGAGCAAGTACTTCCGTTTCATGCAAAGCATGGACAAGCTGACGCCGCTGATGCTCGCCCGTTTCACCCAGATCGACTATGACCGCGAAATGGCGTTGGTGGCGGTGATCAACGAAGACACGCCGCAGGCGCGCATCCTTGGGGTGGCCCGCTACGTCAGCAACCCCGACAAACAGTCATGCGAATTCGCGCTGACCGTGGCAGACGCATCGCAACAAAAAGGCATCGGACGCCAACTGATGCAGCGGCTGATGACTGTCGCCAGGGATCGCGGCATCGAGATCATGGAGGGGGAAGTACTGTCGCACAACAGCAAGATGTTGCGATTGTGCGAGCGCCTCGGTTTCCGCATGGTGCACAATAAGGAAGAACCTGACGTGGTGGCCGTGCGGCGTCACCTCTGAGACCACGCACACAAGAAAGGCGCCTTCGCGGCGCCTTTTTCTGCGTTTCCCTGGCGGAACCGAAAGTCAGGTGGAAAACGACGAGCCGCAGCCGCAGGTCGTGGAGGCGTTGGGATTGCGAATGACGAACTGAGCGCCCTGCAGTCCTTCCGAGTAATCCACTTCAGCACCCATCAGGTACTGCACACTCATCGGGTCGATCAACAGCGTCACACCATCGGTGACGACCTGTTCATCGCCTTCGTTGACCGTTTCGTCGAATGTGAAGCCGTATTGGAAACCTGAGCAACCGCCACCCTGGACATAGATGCGCAGCATCAGCTCGGGATTGCCTTCTTCGGCAATCAGCTCAGCCACCTTCTTCGCCGCTGCGGACGTGAACACCAGGGCATCGCTACCCGTCGTCGCTACTTGTTCATTCATTTAACCACCTGCCTGCGAGGGTTAATCGGGCCGCCAGGCCCATTGACGAGGGAAAGTATGCTTTTCCCGATCAATTTGGTCAAGTATTAAGCGTCTGCGTCGCTCGCGCGCTCGCCCGTCGTGCCTGCACTGCCGTCATGCCCGAGCATCCGCGGCTCCTGCTCCTCGCTGTGCACCAGCTTGCCATTGACCTCGGCGCCCATCGCCATCTCCAGCAGGCGATAATAGACAGTCCCGCTGACGCGCGCATTCGTTGCCAGTTCGACCCGCTCATTGGCATAGACATCACCGACCACCGTACCGTTGAGGATCAGGTTGTCGACGCGTACATCACCTTCAATCTTTCCCTGTTCGCTCACCGTGAGGGTGGACTGCGTATCGGCCTCACCGCCAACATTGCCGTTCACGGTGCCGTCGAGGTGCAGCCCACCGGAGAACTCCACGTTTCCCGTGATCGCCGTCCCCTGACCGATTACCGTCGTAACCTTGGGCGCTTTGAAGCGCTTGATTCGTGCCATCTGATCGATTCCCGTATAAATGCCCCAATCAGGCCTCGGACGCCTTCCAATCGTAGGCCTGTTCGAAAGACTTGAACGCCTTGCCATCGGGCTTCACTGCCACTTCAATGGAAGCGGGTACAAACCCGGCGGGCAACTGAAGTTCGGTCTTCAGCTTTTGAAAATTCTTGAACTTGATCCCGATATTGCTCCGCTTGCCATCGGTCAACTCGGCCATATCAAAGGTCTTTTCCTCGCCATCCAGCTCACCGGTCACACTGACGGTCACGTTGCCACTGACCGTATCGGCGTCGTCGCTGCGTTTTGAAAGTGTCACTTCAAAACGAAAAGTGTGATCCCCGATCTCGGTAAGACTGTAGTCATCGAGGACAAGCTTTTTACCGCCCCCCGGGACCAGGCTCTTGAGGAATGCCAGCTGACTTTTCAGGTCGGCGCGTTCGTCCTGCAAGGCCTTGACCTCGGTCTGCACCTGTTCGGCCGCCGCACGGTCGATCTGTGCTGCGCGTTCGAAACGAGCCGCTGCAGCACGCAGCACGTCGCGCTCCTCCTCGAGTTCGGCAATCCTCTCGCGCAGATCCGCTTCAGCCCGGTCACGTTGTCCGACGTCCATTCCACCGCGGTGGCGGCCAAGTTCCAGCACCTGCCAGGACCAGGCAGCCAATGCAATCAGGAAAAGCATCCACAACCAGGTCCGCGCGCCCCCGCCGCCGGGCTGCACGATGCGCGGGGTAATCACCCGGCTCGGTTTGACCTTGCCCATGGTGGTCAGGCGCTCACGGAAGCAGCGCCACGTGCGCGAGGCCGGTTGTCTCGTCGAGCCCGAACATCAGGTTCATGTTCTGCACCGCCTGACCAGCCGCACCTTTGGTCAGGTTGTCGATCACCGACAGCACGACCACGGTATCCCCGCCCTGCGGCCTGTGTACCGCGATCCGGCAGTGATTGACGCCGCGGACACTTCGCGTCTCCGGATGGCTGCCCGACGGCAATACATCGACAAAAGGTTCATCCGCATAACGCTTCTCGAACAACGCCTGAAGACCATCAGCGTCACCGGTGAGGCGGCCATACAACGTCGCATGAATACCGCGGATCATCGGCACCAGGTGCGGCACGAACGTCAGTCCGATCGGCTGCGTGCCAACCCAGGACAATGTCTGGCGGATCTCCGGCAGGTGCCGATGCCCGGCTACGCCATACGCCTTGAAGCTTTCGCCGACCTCGCCCATCAGCATGGCCACATTTGCGCCACGGCCGGCACCGCTGACACCCGATTTACAGTCCGCAACCAGGCTGGTGTTGTCGACCAGGCCATTTTCGACCAGCGGCAGGAAACCGAGCGCCGCGGCGGTCGGATAACACCCGGGGTTGGCGACGAGCCGGGCACTGCGGATTTGCTCGCGATTGAGTTCCGGCAGGCCGTACACCGCCTCAGCGAGCACATCGGCACAAGCATGCGGCATGCCGTACCAGTGCTCCCACAGCACCGGATCCTGCAGACGGAAGTCGGCGGCCAGATCGATGACCCGGGTACCGGCATCGAGTAGTTCCGGCACCATTTTCATCGCCGTACCGTTCGGGGTGGCAAAGAAAACCAGGTCGCACTCGGCCAGCAGCACCGGATCGGGTTCGGAAAAAGCCAGATCGAAATGGCCGCGGAGGTTGCCGTACAGATCCGAGACCTGACGCCCGGCCTCGGCACGCGAGGTGATGCAGACGACCTCGGCCTGCGGGTGCGTCGCCAGCAGCCGCAACAGCTCGACGCCGGTGTAACCGGTCCCACCAACGATTCCAATTTTGATCATCGCGACCCCAGGCGCCAGAACGAGGCAGGTATTCTAAACACAATTGCCGGCCCGTTTGCGTCATCGGTTTTACGGCAGGGTAGGCGCCGGCCGCAGATTTGGTTCGCGCCGCAACGTGCGTGCTAAAGTCCGTGCTGCTCTGCGAGGCCGCTGGCACAGCAGGCACAGCTGGCACAGCATATTGCCTGCGGCCCGGCCCGTGGCAAACCCAGGTTAAGTCTATGGAAACGATCGACACCGTCGCTTTGATGCTCGGCGCGGCATGGGCATCCGGCATCAACCTCTATGCCGCGATTCTGATGCTCGGCTGGATGGGTGGGGCCGGCCACATCGAGTTGCCGGTTGACCTCCAGGTCCTGAGCAGTCCGGCGGTCATGTTGGCCGCCGGCGGCATGTATCTGGTGGAGTTTTTTGCAGACAAGATCCCCGGCGTGGACACGGCCTGGGACGCGCTGCATACCTTCATCCGCATCCCGGCGGGCGCGTTGTTGGCCGCAGGTGCAGCACAGGGACTGGACATCGGGCAATCCGGTGAACTGGTCGCACTGCTGCTGGGCGGCGGGGTGGCCGCAGCCAGTCACGCCACCAAGGCCGGCACGCGGGTCCTGGTCAATACCTCACCGGAGCCGTTCAGCAACTGGGGGGCATCACTGGGCGAGGATCTGGCGGTATTCGGCGGACTGTGGGCTGCGCTCAATCACCCCTGGTTGTTCATCGTGTTGCTGCTTGTGTTTCTTTTTGGTGTCGCCTGGGCGCTACCGAAGATCTGGCGCGCGATCAAACGACTGGCTGGCATGTTCCGACGCTGGATCGGACGCAGCAAGACCGTTGCAGACAAAGAGATGGCATCCCCTGGCGGCGGGGTGCCGCAGAAAACCGGCCTGAGTGCCCTGGACGACGCAAAATGACCTCACGGTGGCTTACGAATCTCGCTTCGGTCCTGATCGTCGCCGGTGCGGCCTGGGTACTGTGGCCGACCAGCAGGCCGATGCCGGAGACCACGTTCAATCTGCTCGACGGACGAAACCTGCGCAGCAGCGACCTGCGCGGCAAGAGCCTGTTCGTCACATTCTGGTCGGTCGATTGCGAGATTTGTATGCGCGATATGCCACGACTGAGCCGCCTGCATGACAGCCTGAAAGCACAGAACTTCATGGTGATCGGCGTGGCCATGCCGCACGACCCGCCGCCTGCCATCATCGCGACGGTGGAACGGCAGAATCCGGGCTACCCGATCGCGCTCGACGTGCACGGTGAGGTCAACAAGGCATTTGGCGGTATTTCCGTGACACCGACCAGCTACCTGATCGGACCCGACGGCAATATCAACTTTTCTGAACACGGGCCGCTCGATGAAACACGCGTGCGCGCGACTCTACTCACGTTCCAGGGTTGAAGGGCAATGTGGCTGAAGGCATGGCATCTCATCGGCATGGTGACCTGGTTCGCCGGCCTTTTCTATCTGCCGCGGCTGTTCGTGTATCACGCGATGAGCGAAGACCAGGCTTCCATAGACCGCTTCAAGGTCATGGAACGCAAACTGTTCTTCGGCATCACGACACCAGGCGCGGTGTTCACGCTGATATTCGGATTCTGGATGCTATATGACTACGGCTGGGCGGCGTTCGGGAATCAGATGTGGCTGCACATCAAGCTCGCCCTGCTGGCCGCCCTGGTGGCTTACCATGTTTATTGTGGCAAGCTCGTGGCCGATTTCAAGCATGACCGCAACCGTCACAGCCACGTCTGGTATCGCTGGTTCAATGAACTGCCGGTGTTGCTGTTGATAGCGATAGTGCTGCTGGCCGTTTTGAAGCCTTTCTGACCGATGCAGTCCCGCCGTCCCCAAAATACGCGACAGACCCAGGAGCAGATCGCGCGGACGCGTCGCAGCCACATCATTTGGCTGAGCGTTCTCGTCGTTGCCGTATTCGCCGCCTCACTCGGCGGAGACTTCGTGTGGACCGACCGCGAAGATATCCTGCAGGGCGGGCACCGCATCACGGCCCTCGCCGATATACCCACTTCGTTGGTGAACGCGCGTCCCGCTTACCAGACACGCCTGACCGGCGGCCAGGCGGACGGCTCGGCCGGCAGCTGGCAACCGCTGACCCTGCTGTCCAACAGTATCAGCTGGACCCTGTGGGGCGACTGCGCGGCTTGCTTTCATTTAGAGAACGTATTGCTGCACCTGGTGGTGGTAGTCGGACTCTATGCCCTCGGACGCCACCTGTTGTCGCGACGGCGCCACGCCAATCGCCTGGCATTCTGGTCTGCCGCGCTCTATGCGGTGCACCCCGCAACCGTCAACAGTGTCGCCTGGATCGGTGGGCGTCCCTACCTGCTCGCCGCCGCGTTCGGCGTTTGGAGCCTGGTCGTGTTTACCCGCTTGCAGGCCACCACCAACGCACACCGCGGTTACGTCAAGCGCTGGCTGGGCGGCATGACGCTGATGGCGCTGGCAGCCATGCTGGCTCATGAAACCGCCTACATGCTGCCGCTGCTGGCGCTGCTCATTGCCGGCTTCGAAAGCAAGGAACGTGGCCGCCGCGCCGTCGGAGGCATCGCGCCTTCCCGCGTGGCCGGACTCACCCTGCTGCTGGCGGTACTGTTGCTGATCATCATCCACCGCGCACTGGTCCTGGGCGGGCTGAACTTCGCGGCCGACTACCCGACCGACAGTATCTTCAACAATGCCGGGACCGCATTGCGCCACTTGTGGTTCCTGATCGATGAGACGCTCCTTCCCTATGAACCGATCGTATCCGACGCCTGGCCGATCACCCGCGGCTGGGGGGCCGTCGAGGTCGCCGCCCTGCTCGGCTTCGTGGTGCTGATTGCCGCCACGCTGATAGGCCTCAAACTGCGCCAGCCGGCCGCGTTCGGCACGGCATGGTTCCTGCTGTGGCTGGTCCCCGGCGTGGGGATATTCCCGAGCGATCACTATCACAGCGGCCACACCCTGTATCTCGCCGCCTGGGGACTGTCGTTCGCAGTCGCACACGCTCTGTTTCTGCTATGGCGCCCGGTAGGCCGGCAACTGGTCCCGGGCAGCGAAGCCGTCGTATTCGTTCCGGTCATTCTGCTCCTGGGCATCCTGTCCGGCTCTTCGAGCATGCGCTGGTGGGATCACAGCCGGCTCTTCGAAAGCGAGATCGCCAGTGACCCGCACTACATGGAAGGTCGCCTGGAACTGGCCAAAGCGGCGGTCGAAAAAGGCGACGCCAGCGTCGCACTCAACCATTCGCTGGCGGCGATAGATGCCTCACGTGATAAGCAATACACCGGATACTGGTCAGCACGCGACGCATTCTTCGTCCTGGGCAGGGCACAACTCGGCCTGGGCATGAATCAAGACGCAGTGGGCAGTTTCGGCGCCGCGCTGGATGCAAGACCGGGCGACGCCAGGGTGCTCTATTGGGCGGGCGTTGCTCAGATCGCACTCGAGGATTACGCGGCAGCCGAAGATCACCTGCGCCAGGCGCTGGCGGCCGTCCCTGCTTTCCCGGAAGCACAGGCCGAACTCGGCGTCGCACTGGCCGGCCAGGGGCAATTTGCAGAGGCCGAGCCCCTGCTGCGACAGGCGATAGAACGGGGAATGGGCAGCAGCACGCGTCACGCTGCACTGGCGCTGGCGCTGATCGAGGCGGACCGGCTGGTCGAGGCGGCGGGACAACTGGAGGCATCGCTGGCTTTGCATGAGGACGCCGACGAAAGGGCACGTCTGGCCTGGGTTCGATGGCGACTGGGGCACAGTGACGAGGCGCAAAGCGACCTCAACATGGCGCTGCTGATGGAGGAGACCAACAGCCCCTACGTCGACTGGGTGAGGACACAGCTGCAACAACAGCCGCCGCCCCCCGCCAAGGACAGGCCCTGACGAAAAATGCCCGCTTGCGCGGGCATTTTTCCGTTCAGACCAGAGGTGTCTGCTCAGGAGCAGCCGCCACCTTGTGAACCGCAGGTTCCGCAACCGCTACCCGAAACCGGCTGCAGGTTGTTGAACACGAACCGCGCATCACCATCACCGGAATCGACGAAGTCAATCTCCACGCCACGGATGTATTCCAGCGTGCCGGCATCGACGATCACCCGCACGCCTTCGATCTCGCGCACCCGGTCATCATCGTTCAGCTGATCGGTAAAGGTCATACCGAAGCTGACGCCGCTGCAGCCGCCAGGTGTGGCGAACACGCGAACGCCCTGGATGGTTTCTTCGACCTGGCCGAGCAACTCGGCCATCTTGCCTTGTGCCGGAGTGGTCAGTGTGAGTTCGGATTCGGTCAGAACAGCTTGCGTCATGGTCTCAACCTCGGGAGGCTCAAAAAGGAATATCCGGGCGATTGTACCATCGAGGTTGGCCAATTTCAGTACAGGCGATCCCGCGCAGATAGTGCGTAAAGATGCCGTTCCGCGTCGACCACGTGCTGTCCCCAGTGCTTGCAGAATCCGGTTCGCCACCCGCCGAGCGTGCGTCGGGCATCGTCATAGCGCTCCAGGCGCGTCAGGCCGTGCTTGAGTTCACAATAGATATCAGTGAGGTCGTCAGCCAGGCTGCCGCTCATCTCCTGCCTGTCTGGCGTCACATCGTATTCCATCCAGTAACCATCGAGATCGCCCAGCAGCCCGTGCAGCCGGCTGAACAGCTCAAAGCGCTTGTCCAGATCGACGCTCGGGTCATAACCGGCCTCATCGGGCGACGGCCCGACTGCGGTCATGGCCGCATGCAGTCGCGGCAGGATTTCATTCAGCTGTGACAGGGACTCGCGGTAATCCTCGTCCAGACTTTCGATCAATTCGCAGTACCTGCGCGCGATCGCAAGCAGCTCACTGGTGTCTTTGTGCATGGCGCCTCCTCAGAGGTCGGGCGGATAGGCGACAGTAATCCTTCCGCAAACCATTGATTTTGCGGCAATTGGTACAGTCAGCCGGGCTGAAGAAAGTGTAGCCCAGATTTCCCACCGGCCTAGCCCGGCGCGCAGCAAAAGCTCCCATCGCAGAGAATAACGAAACAGAAACAGCGACTTATCAGATGTAAGTTGCCCGCTCCTGTAATTTGATCAGATCTCGATCATCTCGAAATCTTCCTTGCCGGCACCGCACTCGGGGCATTTCCAGTTCAGCGGCACGTCCTCCCACCTCGTGCCCGGCGCGATCCCCTCTTCGGGCCGGCCCTTGGCCTCGTCGTACACATAGCCGCATATGACGCACAGGTAGGTCTTCATTGCTTCCGCTTTCCTCAGCTCGTGGTTGGTGGAGATTCGGTGGATTGATTCTGCCAGATGTCGGGCCCTGAAAGACCGGCCAGTGACAGGGTTTCCGTTGCCACCACAGTGGCGCTGATACAATCCCGCCGCAATGAAACATCTCCCCCGCATTCTGTGTATCGGCGGCCACGACCCGACTGGCGGGGCCGGCATCCAGGCGGATATCGAGACGGTCACCGCCCTCGGCGGCCAGGCGCTGTCGCTGGTGACGGCACTCACCGCCCAGGACACCCACGACGTGGCCTCGCTGCTGCCGACGCCAGCAGATTTTTTTTCCGCCGCGGCCAGGCGCCTGCTGCACGACATTGCGCCCGATGCAATCAAGATCGGACTTATCGGCTCGACCGCACTTATACCACCGCTGGTCCGGATCCTGCGCGGCTTCTCCGGGCCCGTGGTGCTGGACCCGGTGCTGGCTGCCGGCGGCGGATTCGACCTAGGTGCCGTCCGCCTGGTCGAGGCCATGCGTGAACAACTGTTGCCGCTGGTCACCCTGGCCACGCCAAACCGCGCAGAGGCCCGCCGCCTGGCCGAGAAGAACGATGCCGCCCTCGCGGCCCGGGCCCTGATACACGCGGGTGCCGGCGCGGTGCTGCTGACCGGCGCCGACGAGGCCGAGGGCGACGTCGTCACGAATCACCTTTATCTCCGCGACGGCGACCCACATGCATTTCAATGGCCACGCCTGCCGCAGCGCTACCACGGATCCGGCTGCACCCTGTCGAGCGCCTGCGCCCTGTATCTGGCGATGGGTGACGGCCCGGTGACCGCGGTGGACCGGGCCCAGTCATTCACCGCGACCGCATTGCGGGCAGCCACACAGCCGGGGGGCGGCCAGTGGCTGCCGTGGCGACGCGGATGAATCGGCGACTGCAGGGCCTTTACGCAATCACCGAGGACCGTGCGCTGAGCGCCGGGGAGGCGTGCGTCGCCGTGGAAGCCGCCCTGCGCGGAGGCGCTTCGCTGGTGCAGTACCGCGACAAGAGTGGCGATCACCGGCGCCGTCTGGCCGCTGCGACGGCGCTCAGAGTGTTGTGCACACGCTACCGGGTCCCGCTGCTGATCAACGACGACGTCGAGCTTGCCCGTGCAGTTGGCGCAGATGGGGTGCACCTGGGGCGCGACGATCTGGATGTCCGGCAGGCCCGGGCACGCCTGCCAGAACACAGCCTGATCGGCGTCTCGTGTTACAACCGCTTCGAACTGGCGCAGCGGGCTGTAGACGCTGGCGCCGACTATGTCGCATTCGGCAGCTTCTTTGCTTCGCCGACCAAGCCGCAAGCGGTTGCGGCGACACCGGATCTGCTGCGCCGTGCACGGACGGAATTGTCCGTCCCGACGGTTGCGATAGGCGGGATAAGCCCCGAGAATGGCGCCGCCCTGGTGCGTGCCGGCGCCGACATGCTGGCGGTGATCAGCGCGGTCTTCGCGGCGCCCGATATCGCCGCCGCCGCCCGCGCCTTCGCGCCCTGTTTCAACCCCGTCAAGGAGACCCGACCATGACCGCTGCGCACGACCGTTTCGAACTCGCCCAACGCCACATCCCGGGTGGCGTCAATTCGCCGGTGCGTGCATTTCGCGGCGTCGGTGGTGAACCGGTGTTCGTCGACAGTGCGGCCGGCCCCTATCTGTTCGACCCCGACGGCAAGCGTTATATCGATTACGTCGGCTCCTGGGGTCCGATGATCCTCGGACATGCCCATCCGGAGGTCATCGAGGCGGTTGCCGACATCATCCACAAGGGGCTTTCCTTCGGCGCACCCACCGAGATCGAGACCCGCATGGCCGACCGCGTCTGCGAGCTGATGCCGTCGATAGAGATGGTACGCATGGTCTCGTCGGGTACCGAAGCCACGATGTCGGCCATCCGCCTGGCACGCGGCTTTACTGGGCGCGACAAGATCGTCAAGTTCGAGGGCTGCTATCACGGTCATTCCGACTCGCTGCTGGTCAAGGCCGGCTCAGGTGCCTTGACCCTGGGCGAGCCGTCATCGCCTGGCGTACCAGCCGCATTGGCCGAACACACAATCACGCTGAGCTACAACGATCTCGACCAGGTGCGCGATGCCTTTGCAGCGGCCGGTGGTCAGATCGCTTGTATCATCGTCGAACCGGTGGCCGGCAACATGAACTGCATCCTGCCCGACCCTGGCTTCCTACAAGGCCTGCGCGAGATCTGCGACCAGTACGGCAGCCTGTTGATCCTGGACGAGGTGATGACCGGTTTTCGCGTCGCCCTCGGCGGCGTCCAGTCGGTGTACAACGTCCGCCCCGACCTGACCACCCTGGGCAAGGTGATTGGCGGCGGCATGCCGGTCGGGGCCTTCGGTGGCCGACGCGATGTGATGCAGAAAATCGCGCCGCTGGGCCCGGTCTACCAGGCTGGCACCCTGTCGGGAAACCCGGTGGCCATGGCGGCCGGACT